>CALYQE010000145.1 GCA_945281075.1 uncultured Lactobacillus sp.
AACAAAAAAGAGTTGTCCGATTTTTGCATCAGTTGACATGCTTGCGACTGTTTTGCCGACAAAGTCAACTTGGACTTTCGACAATTTATAAGGCTTTTTAGTAAGATTTACCATATTTATCCTCCATAGCATTTATTTTGTCTTGCTTTGTCCTTCATTTTAACTTAATGTAAAAATGTAAACTATTGTTAAATTACATAGAAAAACTGTTTATTTCACAGAATAAAATTGCTTAAGGATATACACATGCATGAAGAAATCATCCAGATGTTACGTAAAAATAATGGTTATCGTGACTGGGATACTATGTTGCAGGAATTTAAATCAAATGAGTTTGAACTGAAAATCGCAAAATATATCAATAACAAACCTGTTTATGAGTTTTTTAATACTTATTCAGATAATTTGGTTTTAAACAGCAGTTCAATCACTATCTCTGCTCAGCCAATAAAATCATTTATTCCTTTCCATATTCATGATTATGTAGAAATAAATATTCCTCTAGTGGGGAACTGTGTTGTTGTTACAGAGCATGAACGAATCCAGGTTAATCAAGATGATATGATTTTTATTGGTATGAAGACGCCACATAGAGTTGAGCCAATTGCAAAAGAAGACGTTGTAGTTAATATTGAATTACGTCCTTCTGCCTTTTCTTTGAATGAACTCAATTTTTTGCAAGCAAAAGGAAAGGGCATAACAATTTCAAATTTGCTTTTTTCGCTTTTGTCAAATGAAGAGCATGGTGAAGGACATTATAGTCTATTTAAAATTGATCATGACTTCCAAATAGGTAATTTAATTTATGATATTATTAATGAATATTATAATTCACAAATTCAATCTGATCAGATAATTAAGCTTAAAATGTTAACAATGTTTTCTTTACTAATTCGAAAAATGTACAATCAGGAAGGCAAAATAAAGGATTCAAAAAAACAAACAAATAACTTATTATCACTACTTCTTTATATTGAGAAAAATTATCCTGATATTACATTAGAAAAGATGGCAAATTACTTTAACTTTAATCCTAATTATTTATCCGATTATTTGAAAAATTCTACAGGACTGTCATTTATTAAATTAGTTCAGCTTCAGCGTGTGAATGTGGCAGCTGAGTATTTAACTTGTACGAAGGTTTCAGTCGAGAAAATTGCCAACCAAGTTGGTTACCAAAATGCATCATACTTTTACAAAATTTTTAAACAATATTTTGGTGTTTCTCCAGCAAGATATCGAATTGAAACGAGATAGATCAATTGTATAAATTAATAATGATTTGGTACCTGTGAAATAAACATAAACAATCTGGATTTTGAACATTTTTAAATACATAAAGCCCCTTGATTTTGATTATAAATAAGTTGTTCGAGACAGTTTTCCTATTTTTGAAGCTAAATTTAAATTTAGAATTTAGTCGGTTTTTTTATTTTTTTAAAAGGATAAAAAAGGGAAAATAACTATTACATTTACTGACTGTGAACTTTTAGAAATCGTAAGATTGATTTAGAATCAAATATTACAATCTGTGAAACCGACATAAATATCCTGTTTTTTATATATAGTTAATTTGCAAAATTCTCTTTAGAATTAAAAATAGCTGATCCGTAAAGTGTTATCAGTAGTTCATATTTTCGATTATTTTTTATCTAGGAGGATACTATGAAAAAAATATTGGAGAACCCGTTCATGAAGAAACTCCAAGAATGGAGTGAAAAAGTTGGGAAAAACAAGTTTTTGTCTTCGTTACAAGCAGCTATGATGGGGACGCTAGGAATAATTTTAGTAGGTTCCATTGCACAGATATTAATGGTATTTTTGGGACCAACATTACTTAAAGTTATCTCAGATAAAGGAATAGTGTATAGTTCATTAAACTATATTTATCAATTTACAATGAATTTGATGTCACTATGGGTAGTTGCGCTTTTTGCATATAACTATGCTAAAAAGTTAGACTTAAAAGCTCCTCTCATGAATATTCTAGATGCTCTTGTCTGCTTTTTTCTTGCGGTTGGTTCCATAACAATTGGGAAAACCGGTCAAGCAAGTATTGATATGACATATTTAGGAACTCAAGGAATGTTTATAGGCTTTTTAGTTGTCTTCTTATCTGTTCGGATTGAAAAAGTCTTTCAAGATAAGAACATTCGAATAAAAATGCCTGATGTAATCCCGCCATTTTTGGCAGAGAGTTTTTCCGCATTGCTACCACTGTTGTTTAGTTCAGCATTTTTCTCTGTAATTGTTGGAGCTATTTCCGTTCTTTCAAATGGAAAATACACTCTTGCGTCTGGTTTTACAATGATATTGTCATATCCATTAAAAACACTGACTTCTGTTCCTGGAATGATAATTCTTTGTACACTTGCTGCTATTTTATGGTGCTTTGGTATTCATGGAACGATGTTGATTTCATCAATAGTTTTTCCTCTTTCAATCCAAGCGATTGGCATGAACGCAGCAGCACATGCTGCAGGACAACCTATGCAGTTTTATCCTGTATTTTTGTATGCCGGTCTTTCTATGGTTGGAGGAACTGGTAATACTTTACCTTTAGTTTTGATGGGTCTGAGATCAAAGTCAGAACAAATAAGGTCAATTTCTCGTGTATCTTTAATACCTAGTCTGTTCAACATTAATGAGCCAGTATCATTTGGAATGCCGATTATGTACAATCCAATATTGTGTATCCCTTATGTTCTAAGTGTTCCTATTATAATGTTATTAACTTACTTTGGCTATAAGAGTGGCTTTATTCAAGTACCATGGATTTTAATCCCACCTATGGTTCCAATTGGTTTTCAAAGATATTTAGAAGGATTGAAATGGCAAAATGCAATTTGGGATTACTTAATGATTATTCCAGCAACAATTTTGTATTATCCATTTTTCAAAATCTATGAAAAACAGCTATTAGAAAAAGAGTTAAAGGCAAAATCAAATTAAAGCTATTTGAAGGTAATTAATTATGGCAAAATTTCCAGAAAATTTTTTATGGGGTGGGGCAGTTTCAGCTAATCAGACTGAAGGCACTTTTTTAGAACATGGGAAAGGATGGTCGACAGCTGATATTGATAGATATGTTCCGCAAGGTGAGAAGCCAAAAGGTCCAGCAGATAGCTTAGTCAGAAAATCGGATGTTGAATTTGCTATGCTTGATAAAGAAGGCAGGTATCCAAAAAGAGATGGAATAGACTTTTATCATCATTACAAAGAGGATATTAGTTTATTAGCCGAAGCTGGAGTTAAAATGTTTCGAACTTCTATTTCGTGGCCACGCATTTTTCCCAATGGAGATGACATTTTACCTAATGAGGAAGGTCTAGAGTTTTATGACAAAGTCTTTGATGAATGCCTGAAACATAATATTCAACCTATGGTTACCCTGTCACACTTTGAAATGCCACTAAATTTAGTTTTAAAGCAAAATGGGTGGTTGTCACGTAAAACAATTAATCAGTTTGTACATTATGCTGAAACAGTTTTTAATCGTTATAAAGATAAGGTGAAATATTGGATCACCTTTAATGAAATTAATGTACTAGAAATGAGTGGTTTCACTAGTGGAGGGATATTAGCTGATAACGTTGAAAATAGAGTTGAGGCAAGATATCAGGCAGCTCATCATCAATTTGTAGCAAGTGCTCTCGCTGTAAAAAAGTGTCATGAAATAATACCAGATGGTCAAATTGGCGCTATGATAGCGAGGTTTGAAAGCTACCCTAGAAGTTGTAGACCAGAGGATGCTTTAGCAAATGTGAAGGCAAATCAGAACAACCTCTTTTTTAGTGATGTACAAATTAGAGGATACTACCCAAGCTACATGACCAGGTTCATGAAAGAAAACAATATACATATAAGAGCTGAAAAAAAAGACAAAAGAATATTAAAGGAAGGGACTGCGGATTTTCTTGCATTTAGTTATTATTCTTCTATGGTTGCAGTTTCAAAAGACTCGCAAGAGGGAGAAAAATTAACTTCTGGAAATCTCAAACTTTCGTTTAAAAATCCTTATTTAAAATCGAGTGAATGGGGATGGCAATGTGATCCTATAGGGTTAAGAATAGCTTTAAATGAGTTATATGATAGGTACCAAGTTCCACTTTTTATTGTTGAAAATGGCCTCGGTGCAAAAGATGTGATTGCAAGTGATAATCAAATTCATGATGATTACCGAATTGAATATCTGAAAGAGCACATTAAACAAGTAGGTGAGGCTTGCGAAGATGGAGTTGAAGTCATGGGTTATTTGGTTTGGGGCTGCATTGACTTAATAAGTGCCAGTTCATGTGAAATGTCAAAAAGATACGGAATTATATATGTAGATTTAGATGATTACGGCCATGGCACTCTGGAGCGGAAAAAGAAAAGTTCATTCGATTGGTACAAAAAAACTATTAAAATGAACGGTTCAAATCTATAAATTATATATTTTAAAAAAGAATATTGGCTCGTTTGTTT
>CALYQE010000146.1 GCA_945281075.1 uncultured Lactobacillus sp.
AATTACTTTTCCCATTTCGCGGGTCATGATTTCAGCCAGTTCATCTTCGTGTTCACGCAGGCCAGCGGCAACTTGACTTAAAATTTTGCTGCGGCTTTCCGGACTTTCATAACGCCACTTTTTATAGAGCGTGTGGGCGAGATTAATTGCGTCTTCAATTTGGCTAGCGGTTGGATTGTCATAACTGGCAAAGACCTCGTTAGTATATGGATTAACTGATTGATATTTAGCCATCTTATTATCTCCTTAATCCTGCTTAGATGTAACAGTATAAATTTATCAAAACTATTATAAACCGTTTTCAAGCAAAAGTTGCCCTTGGATAAATAACTTTAATAATTATTTATCTAGATAATTTAATGAAGTGGTAAGCAAAGCCTGTGCATAGGCCATAGCGTGCCTTTTGCCCGCAATGAGTTTTAAATCGACAGCATGATTTTGCCGGGCAAGTTCAGCAATGAAATCTAGCAAGTATTTTACCGGGGCTAGCTCATCTGTCGAATTGATCATGAGCAACCGATCAAGTTTTTGGTAATCATATGATTGAGCATCGAGCTTTCTTAATGCTTGCTCATTCGAGCTGCCAACATAGGTCAGAGTAAAATATTTGTAAAAAGAGTCATTGATTTGCTTAATGTCGGTTAGTCCAAAATCAATGTTGGCTTGCGGTGACGGCTTAACCTGCGGATGGTCCTTTAGCCATGATGAAAACGAGACGGGAGCGGACCAGGTGACGGTTGGAAAACCAAATTTTCCGGCCAAAAAAAGTGCCATTGAGCCGCCACTGCTTGCACCAATCTGTTTGATGCTAGTGAATTTTTGACCATCATGGTGATCAAATAGCCAATTAACGAAACTAAGGCAGTCTTGGTGAGCCGCTGGAAAAATTGCGCTAGGAGCCAACGAATAATTGGGCGCAAAAACGGTAAAGCCAGCTTCGGCGCTTTGAACGCAGAGTTCTTTCAGATTGCTTTTATCGCCGCGAAACCAGCCACCGCCATGCCAAAACAGCAAAGCCTTGCTGTTGCTCTTTTTTTTAGTCGGCAAGTATAAATCGGTCGTTAATTGCTTGTTTTGTTCATAAACTATCTCATTATAAATTTTAACCATTTTTAGCCTCCTATCTTCATGCTAACCTTATTATAATGGAAAAGAAAGCAAGTCTTGGGTTGCTTGCTTTGCTGCTGACAGTATAAATATAGCAGGTAAGTGGAGTTATTTGTGGTGATCGGCAAAAGTTAAGTTATTATAATTATTGTACTTGAACATCTGAAAAACTAATCATACAGTCGCATTTTTTGGTAAAATGACTCTAATATTGGAGGTAACTTATGCATCTGTCAGCGAAAACAAGTCGAAGGTTAATTAACATCTTGACCGTTGTCAGCGGGATTATCATTATTTTACTGTGTATTTATTGGTATCGCTTGGGGATTTTTACCAGTCAGACAAAGATGAAAGCTTATTTGGCTGATAAGAGAATCATTGGTCCGGTAGTTTTTGTCTTGATTCAAATTATCCAAGTTGTTATCCCGATTATTCCCGGTGGCGTTTCCCTTTTAGGCGGGGTCATTTTCTTTGGTCCTTGGGCTGGCTTCATTTATAACTATGTCGGTGTGTGTATTGGATCAATCATCAACTTTTTTTTGGCGCGTTTTTATGGTCGACCGTTCATTTTGCACATCGTCTCTGAAAAAACACTGGATAAATACATGAAGTGGACCAAAAATCAGAATAAATTCAACTGGTTTTTCGCGGTCTGTATCGTTGCCCCTATGGCACCCGACGACGTTCTGTGCTTATTAGCCGGCTTAACCGACATGAAATTTTGGACTTACTTCTGGATTATTATTCTCGGCAAGCCATGGACAATTGCTGCTTATAGCTTTGCCTTGATGTTTGGTATGGACTGGCTGCTCAAAATTGTGGGTAAGTGATGAAGATGCGAATATTTTTACGTCCGTTTAATTTAGATGATGCACCAACACTCTTAAGATGGGGTCAGGATAAGTATTATCAGCACTGGGCCGGTTTTCCGCATTATAGAAACTTACCGGAAGCGGAGGTTGCTGCCGGGCAATATGCAGCTAGAAAAAACAGCTATGCCGTTTGCTTGCAAAGCGATGGCCAAATGATCGGCTTAGTGGAACTATATGATCGCGGCGTAGCGGATGACGTGCTACTTAATTCAAAAGAAGTTGGCTTTTTGCTTGAGCAAGATTTTTCCGGGCACGGGTACATGACGGAAGCCTTGAATTTGCTGATTAACTATGCCTTTAACGACCTCAAGCAGCTGGAAATTTGGGCAGGGACGCTCAAAACCAATCTGCCAGCGCAAAGGTTATTGCAGCATTTTGACTTTAAGTACATTTATTCCGTTGATCTGGGGGCGCTCAGTCACTTGCTTGCGGGTGAAGAAAGGTATTTTTGCTTGAAAAAAGCAGATTGGGTTAAGCGAACCCAAAAAGACTAAGAAGTGATTTTAAAGTAAGTTATTTATTAGCTTTTGGCAAAGCGCTGAGGCGTGGTTTTTCTGAAGCTAAATTACTTTAAGTAACCAAGAAATACTATTTGCCAAAACTAAAATAATGACTTAAAATAAGATCCAAACACGGAATCCTTAGACTGTTTTAGAGAGTGCACAAAATGGTGAAAGTGGACAGAAGTCGTTTCCAGATTCCATTAATGTGGGTAATTAATAGTTACACGGCTTGCGGCACCGTTATCGCCAACTTAATGAAGTGCAGTCATGTTAATGGCTGAAACTGGGTGGTACCGCGAAGCCATATAGAGCCAATTCGTCCCAATTTGAGGGATGAATTGGCTTTTTTGCTGGAGGTAAAAAAATGCTGGATATTAAAGTGATTCGCGAGAATCTTAATTGGGCCAAAGACAAGTTGGGCAGACGGGGCGTTAAGCCAGAAGAACTTGATGAATTGGTTAAAATTGACGTTGAGCGCAGAGATGGTTTAAGCCGCAGCGAGCAGTTGAAGTCTGAGCGCAATAAAGTTTCAAAAGAGATTGCTGAAACCAAACGAAATAAACAGGATGCTTCTGATGCAATTGAAAAAATGCGTCAAGTTGGGCAAGAAATTAAGGACTTAGATGAAAAAGTCAAAAAATTAACTGAAAAGCAGAATTACATTTTGCTCAGATTGCCAAACTTTCCAGATGATTCTGATCCAATTGGTCCAGATGAAAGCTATAACCAAGAAGTGCGCAAGTGGCATGAGCCCAATAAATTTAGCTTTAAACCAAAAGCTCATTGGGAAATCGGAACCGATCTTGACATTTTAGACTGGGATCGCGGTGCGAAAGTTTCCGGTGCACGTTTTGTCTACTATAAAGGTGCAGGTGCCTTACTTGAGCGGGCTGTTTTTAACTTTTTCTTAGATGAAAATACTAAGGCGGGCTATACTGAAGTGATTCCGCCATATTTGGTTAATGATGAATCGATGCAGGGCACGGGCCAGTTTCCTAAATTCCGTGAAGATGTTTATACCATCGTTGATAACGATGATCCCGACAAGCCGCTTGATTTGACGTTAATTCCAACGGCAGAAGTTCCACTAGTAAATTATTTCCGTGATGAAATCATTCATGCGGATAGACTGCCAATTAATGTAACTGCGCTTTCGCCTGCATTTAGAAGTGAGGCAGGTTCAGCTGGTCGTGATACGCGTGGCTTAATCAGAATGCACGAATTTAGAAAAGTTGAAATGGTAAAAATCTGCAAGCCGGAAGACTCTTGGGATGAATTAGAAAAATTGACCAAGAATGCTGAACACTTGCTGCAAAAATTGGACTTGCCATACCATGTAGTTGCTTTGTCGACGGGGGATGCCAGCTTCACGAGTGCAAAAACTTATGACTTGGAAGTTTGGATGCCGGAACAAGATAAGTATCGTGAAATTTCTAGTTGTTCAAACTGTACTGATTTCCAGGCTCGTCGTGCACAAATTCGTTACCGTGACGAAGATGGCAAGTTGCATTTAGCTCATACGCTCAATGGTTCCGGTTTAGCCGTTGGTCGTGCCGTTGCCGCTATTTTAGAAAATTACCAAAACGAAGATGGTACTGTGACCGTTCCAGATGTTCTTGTTCCTTATATGAACGGAATGACAAAGATCATTAAAGAAAAAAGCTTAATTTAAATTAAGGATCCGCATGGATCCTTTTTATTTTGATTTTTTTAGGTTAGTAACTATGGCTTTTAATGAATAAAAAGCATAATTACGAATAATTTGGTTAGTCGAGATACTCATAGTTAGAAAAAGTATGTTGTAAATGGCATTAGAAAAAACTGATTTTGCCCTTCATTAAAGTAAATAACGAACAAAAAATATATTTGACGCGCATAATTAAAAGCGGTAAAGTATTATCTGTGCCTGAGAGCGCTAGAACAAAGCGCGCAGCGGTTAAAGAAAACTCAAACAAAGCAGTTGACAAAAGCGGC
>CALYQE010000147.1 GCA_945281075.1 uncultured Lactobacillus sp.
AAAATCAACTTAACTACATATATTCAATGGAGGTAATTATGCGCATATTAGTTATCGGCGGTGCTGGCTACATTGGCTCTGTAGCCGTCAGTGAATTAGTTAAACAAGGCTATGAAGTAGTCGTTCTTGATGCCCTATATACTGGCCATAGAAAGGCGATCGATCCTCATGCCAAATTTTATCAAGGCGACATTGACGATAAGTTTTTAGTAAGCCAAATTTTACGGCATGAAAAAATTGATGCCGTGATGCACTTTGCTGCCTACTCGTTAGTCCCCGAGTCAGTTGCAAACCCACTTAAATATTATGACAATAACGTTGCCGGCATGATTGCCTTGCTTGAAGCCATGAAAGACGCTGACGTTAAACACCTGATCTTTTCATCGAGTGCGGCCACTTACGGTATTCCAAAGCAGTTGCCGATTACTGAAGAATCGCCGCTTAACCCGATCAACCCATACGGCGACACCAAAGCAATGATGGAAAAAATCATGCATTGGGCTGATCAAGCTGATGGCATCAAGTCAATTGCCTTACGCTATTTTAATGTTGTCGGTGCCGGCAATAACGGCGAAATTGGTGAGGATCATCATCCCGAAACCCATTTAGTTCCTAATATTTTGCGCAGTGCCGTTTCTGGTGACGGTAAATTTACTATTTTTGGCAATGACTATGATACTAAAGACGGTACCAATGTCCGTGATTACGTTGAAGTCAATGACCTAATCGACGCTCATATCTTGGCTTTAAAGTACTTAATTAAAAATAACCAATCCGATGTCTTTAATGTGGGGACAGCTCATGGCTACTCTAACTTAGAAATTTTGCAAGCAGCTCGTCAAGTCACTGGCATCGATATTCCATACACGATGGGACCAAGGCGTCCTGGCGATCCCGACAGCTTAGTCGCTAATTCGACTAAGGCCAGAACCATTTTAAACTGGAAGCCTAAGCATGAAACGGCTGAAGATGCGATTGCAAGTGCATGGCAATGGCACCAAAAGCATCCAAACGGTTATGAAGACCGCTAAAAACAAGCACAAAGCACAAGCAGCTATTAACAGCCGCTTGTGCTTTTTTATTGCTTGATCATCGTATAGAGATCCATATCGCAAAACTTGCCATGATACTTAACTTCATCTTTTAAAAGAGCAACGTGTTCAAAGTTTAGCCTTTCAGCAATTGCCCTGCTGGGAAGATTATTGTGATCCGCTAACAGCTTGATTTGGTGCAAACCAAGTTTATCGAAAGCAACTTCAATTAGTTTTCGAACGGCTTCCGTCATAATGCCATTGCCCTGATATGCTTGTCC
This sequence comes from uncultured Lactobacillus sp., assembly GCA_945281075.1. Lineage (GTDB taxonomy): Bacteria > Bacillota > Bacilli > Lactobacillales > Lactobacillaceae > Lactobacillus. Next base: position 1,313 of record CALYQE010000147.1, read on the forward strand.
CAGCCAATAGCCTATTTCTGCACTCTCATTTTTCAGCTTAACATTGTGCAAATCGAGCATCCCTGCTGGACGCTGATTAACCAGCACGACTAAGGCAATTTTGCGATAAAGGGCGGTATCTGTGCGCATTTCCTTAATAAAGCTAATTTCATCATCAATTGTCGTGATTTTTGTGGCCCAGGGTAAAAAATGGCTTAGCTCCGCTCGATCATGAACAATGATTTCATAAAGCGCCTGCGCATGTGCTAACTCGGGTAAAACCAACTCAACTTTTTGCTGATTAACCACAAATTGTCCGATACTAAACATCAAGATCCCTCCTTAATCAAAATTTCATATAATTTATCATACTACAAATAACCGTCACTAAAGGTTTTTTGTCAAAGTGCTGAAATAATTTTTATAATTTTTTCAGTTTTGGTTCATCGGGTAACTATAACTAGTGCTATAATCGAATGTTGTAATATCAAAAAATGAAATTTGGAGTGATTGGATGATCGATGAAGATGAAAATGAAAAAAGCAGTTCTGGTTATGAGCGAACTTTAACTAATGCTCATATTCAGCTGATTGCACTGGGCGGAACCATTGGTACGGGCCTGTTCCTGGGGGTAGGCAATAGCATCAGACGAGCCGGTCCCAGTGTCATTTTGATTTACATCATCGTCGGCATCTTTTTGTTCTTGCTCATGCGGGCATTAGGTGAACTAATTGTTTCCGATCTTTCTAAACACACCTACATCGATTTCATCAAAAAATATCTCGGACCAAACATTGGTTTTATCTCGGGCTACCTCTACTGGATTAGTTGGGTAACATTAGGAATGGCTGAAATGACCGCTCTGGGTATTTACTTTCAGTACTGGTTTCCGCATTTACCGACTTGGCTGCCGGGGTTAGTCACCACTGTCGTTTTACTTTGCATTAACTTGCTTTCTGCGCGACTCTTCGGCAATCTGGAGTTTAGTTTTGCGATCATCAAGATTGTTACGGTCGTTGCGTTTGTTCTTTTGGTTGGCTATTTATTATTAACAGGTAAAAAAACTAGTTTCGGTCCCGTTACACTAAGTAATTTGTTCGCCAATGGCGGCTTTTTTGCACGGGGGATTCCTGGCTTTTGTGCCGGCTTTCAAATGGTGATTTTTAGCTTTGTGGGCGTTGAACTGGTTGGTTTAACCGCTGCCGAGGCTAAAAATCCTAAAACAACAATTAAAAAGGCTATCAACGAAGTCCCTTTGCGCATTATTTTATTTTATGTTTTAGCCATCATTGCCATCTTAATTGTTATCCCTTGGAATAAGGTGGCAACCAGTTCTAGTCCGTTTGTACAAACTTTGGGTGCTACCGGAATCCGTAACGCAGGCTCAATCATTAATTTTGTCGTGATTTCTGCTGCTGTTTCGTCAACCAACAGTATTTTATACAGTGCTGGACGCTTATTATTCTCTGTTACTTTCAACGGCAAGGGTAAGTGGAACCAGACTTTTGGTCATCTAAGAAGACAGCTTCCGCAAAATGCGTTAATTTTGTCAGCTGCCCTAATGGAACTTGCCCCGTTTGTCATTATTATCATCGGTAAGCAGGCCTTTAACTTTATTTCATCAACCTCAACAAGCATGTTTATCATTATTTGGTGTTTGATGCTGTTAACCCATATTGCTTATCGAAAAAAAACTCCGGGGTCGCAGCTCACTGACTTCAAAATGCCGGGTTTTCCCTTTTGGGATTACGCAACCTTAGCCTTTTTCATCATCATGATTGTTCTTTTACTGATTTTGCCAAGTAATCGCATTTCAATGATTGCCGCCTTATTGACATTCATTATTTTGTTCAGTCTTGCCAAATTCTGGCGAAAAGAAAATTTGGGCTAGCCAACAGAAAATCTTTGGCAAACTTGAATCAAACTAGTTTTTATAATAAAATTGTCTTTAAATTAAATTAATTAATCACCACCGGGTGACAGCACTTAGTGAACTCTTTAGGTCTTAGTAGGGTTTGCTAGGTGCTTTTTTTAGGAGGAATTATTATGGCGGCGCTTATTGTTGACGCAAATTTTTGGGAAATTTTTCCAGAAGCACAAATCTTCACTTTAGTCGTGGACGGGATCGATAACCACATCCCAAGTGACTTAACCAAAGAACAGGAAATGCTTGATCAGGCTGCAGCTAAGGCACAAGCCTTTTTGACTGCTCCAGCCTTTAAAGACAATGAGGTAATCGCAAGTTGGCGCCAAGTTTTTAGCCAGTTTAAAAAGAAAAAGAATGCTCGCTCCTCAATCGAAGCATTGTTGAAAAGAGTTGATCAAGGCAGAACCTTTAATCCCATCAATCCTTTAGTCGATATCTATAACAGCATTTCGCTTGAATACGGTGTTCCTGCTGGTAGCGAAGACCTCGCTAAAATTGACGGTACCATGCACTTAGGCTTAGCAAGTGGAGAGGAAAAATTTTACCCAATTGGTGCTGAAAAGAATGATCCGCCGCGTCCCGAAGAAGTCATCTATTATGACCAAACAGGTGCAGTTTGTCGCTCACTTAACTGGCGTGACGGCGAAAGAACCATGCTGATGCCGAAAACAACCAAGGCGATTTTGATCATGGAAGGTATCACAGAGGAGCAAAAACAGCGTGAAGAAGCAGCAATTAACGCTTTGCAAACAAAGATTGCTGCTGAACTAGGCATCAAAGGTACAATTGAAAAGTTTACCCGATAAGAAAAAGAAGTTTTAAGTAGATTATTACTTAAAACTTCTTTTTGCTTATTTACCTGAAAATCTTCTTTTGAGCTTCTGCCACAGGCTTAAGGCTTGTCGCAGATGATCTGCTGGCACATAATTGCGGATTGCACGCAGCGTTTTTTTATTATTCTTAGTGGTAAAAATAAAAGTACCGCTGTTACGCGTTCTGAGCTCAAACCTTGGAATATAGCGTCCTTTAAAATGGACATCAGCGACCACATAAGTCACTTCTTTCCAGGGAACTTGCACATAATCCGTCAAATTACTGTCGTTATAAAATTCAAAGGCGCGATCGCCTACCATTGCCTTGCCATAAACGGCAACAGCGCGAAACCAGGTGGCTTCGGTCGTCAAATCGACTTTCGTATTTTGTGATTCAACCATAATAGCTTAAATTACGTG
>CALYQE010000148.1 GCA_945281075.1 uncultured Lactobacillus sp.
ATCGGTGACTTGCGGTTTACCTTTTGTAATCGTCCCCGTCTTATCAAAAACAATCGTCGTCAGATTATTTGCGGCTTCAAGAATTTCACCGTTTTTAATTAAAATCCCCATCTTGGCTCCGCGACCAGTTCCAACCATTAATGCCGTTGGCGTAGCTAATCCAAGCGCACAGGGGCAGGCAATTACCATGACCGCCACCGCAAAGTTTAATGCCGTGGCAACACTTTTGCCGAGTAAGACATTCCAGGTTAAGAAAGTCAAAATCGCAATGATTAAAACCGTCGGAACAAAAATATTGGCGACTTGATCCGTTAATCTTTGAATTGGTGCATGACTGTTTTGGGCTTTTTTAACAATGGCGATGATTTGGGCCAACATGGTTTCGCTGCCAACCTTTTCAGCTTGCATGACAAGCGAGCCGTTTTGATTGATGGTTGCACCAATCAACTGATCGTCTGGCTGTTTTTTGACTGGCATGCTCTCACCAGTAACCATTGATTCGTCCACCGTTGACGAACCGGTAACAATCTTGCCATCAACCGGAATTTTCATTCCGGGCATTACCTGGATTAGGTCGCCCTGCTTAACCTGATCGATTGGAACGCTAACGAACTTGTTGCCCTGTTTTACCAATGCCTTTTTTGCCCCCAGCTTAAGCAGCTTGCTCATTGCATTTGAAGCATTTTGCCGCATTTTTTCTTCTAAGACTTGCCCAAGTAAAACAAAAGTAATCACAAAGGCTGCGGTCTCAAAGAAAACGGGACGGTGAGTAAATAAGGCATAGATACTGTACAAATAAGTCGTTAATGTTCCCAATGCAACCAAGGTATCCATATTGGAATGGTGCTTGAGAAAAGCTGCCCAAGCGCTACTGACAAATGGCCCAGCGGAAATCAGCATGATGATTGTCGTTAAAATCAGCATCGTCCATGATCCGCCTGGAAGCATCCAACCCGTCAGCGGATGAATAATCATTTCCAAAAGCATTGGCACCGACAACACCAATGATAGCCAAAAACGCGTTGTTGTTTTCATTTTTATATCCTAGACTCTATTTAACAATGACCTTGCCATGGAACATGTTCATGCTGCAGCCCCATTCATATTCCCCAGCTTTACTAGTATCAATATTGACGTGTTCTACCTGCCCCTTAGGCAGTTCTTGGTTAATTCCAAGATCAGAAAAAATCACATGATCAAGACAGCTGGAGGAATCAAGCCGTTTAAAATTTAAAGTTGCCGGAATACCTTTTTTAAGCACTACTTTTTCAGGAGAATACCCGCCTTTGACCTCAATGTTGATGCTTTGATCCTTGGCATTGACTTTTGCTTGTTCAGCTTTGACATTTTGCTTGCCAAAAAACCACCAGCAAATAAAGAATATGAGTGCTATCCCTAGCAATAAAACAATTAGCTTTGTCATGATCTTTTCTCCTTTAACATCTAATTTATTGTTTATCTACATTTGTAAACATAATTATAATACCTATGTTTACAAATGTAAACTGAAAAGAAAACAAAAAACCCATTGATCAATCAACGGGTCAATGCGATTCTTCATTTTTGCCTACTCGATTAACCAGTCCTCCAACCTAGAAAATTTCGACACGTGCTAAAAATTTTAACCTCAGTCAAAATCGTTAATAAGTACTTCTTTGTACTTGATCGAGCGTAGCTAAACTAGAAAATATAGTTCAACAACCTTTGCTTGCAGCAAACTTTTGTTTTTCATTTCTATCCCATCCTAGACTTTTAAAATTCAAACCGCAAAAAGTAATTCTATTAGCCTTGCCTGCTACTTGCAAAAAAATCGCCTCTTTTTTGGCGATTTTAAAAATATTTAAGAAAAGAAAACTTTTTATCTTCCGGCTCCATCGTACTTTTTTATGCCCAACTGCCACACGTAATGATCAAGTAAGATAAAGACCAGCGCGACAATCAATTGGGGCACGATGACAAATTCGCGACCCGGGAAGAGCAAAATGACTGTTGCCGGACAAGCAACTAGTCCAAAAGGCAAAATCACATTAAACATCAGGTTACCAAGTCCGCGAAAGATGGTTGCAGGATACCTGCTCATTTGAATCATACTCAAGAATAAATCGGTGCGACCAAAATTAGTTGGAAACCAAAAAGCTGAGATTGTCCATAAATACCAAAGAGAATAATAAAGGATACATCCTAAGGCACATGAACATATAAGGAGCAGAACCTGAACGGGTTTAATTGCTGCCCCTTGACACGCATAAATGATCACAGCTAATCCTAGTATTGCATTAATAAATTGTGTAAATTCAATGGAGCGAAAAAAGTAAAAAAGTTTAGTATTGATAGGTTTTAATAAAATCGAATCTAACGTTCCTTCTCGGATATCTCGTTCAAGTAACGGCATGGATTTAACCAAAAAAGCCATTAAGAACCCATCAAGCATCGTGTAAACTCCCACTAAAAGCAAACAGGCTTGAAATGTCCAGCCACCAATAGTATCGACATTTAAGTAAATCACTTTAAAGAAAGCAATCGGTATTCCAAGCCAGAGAATAGATGACAAAATGCCAAACAACGTGTCTAATCTAAAGCTAACACTCTCTAACAAGGCAATTTTAATTAGTGATTTGATCAATTTGATTTTGTGTTTCATTATTAGCCCATCACGTCAGAGTATCTCTGAAGTCCCTTTCTGTTCACGAGTAGCATGACAAAGTAAAGCAATACTACCCAGCATATTTCAATAATTGTGTTTGATAACCAAAAACTTAATTTTTGCTTTTGAATGAGGACATCGATCGGAAAAGAACTGAAATATTGAAATGGTAAAGATTTAACAACGTTGGTTATTTGCTTTGGTAAAATTTCCAGCGGAAAATAATAGCCAGCAAGCAAATTTACCACAACCTCCTTGACTATTAGCACAAAGAATAAGTTATCAAACCAAAATGCGATGCTCCCAACTAGATACGAAAATAAAAACCACAGAATAGCTGCAAAAATCAAGCTGATTGTAAACTCAACTAGGACAAGAAAACTAATCTGCCAAAGTTGGTTAACAAATAAGTAAATGCCGCCAAGAAGCAATAAAGGAGCAAGCAGCAACAAATTAGCCAGTCGATCCCCAATCATTTTGGCAAAATAGTAATTGTGTATTGATAGAGGCCTGTGAATAATATTGGACAATTCCCCTGAATGTATATCCTCATTTAATTCCCAATCAATTGCATACCAGACAAAAGAGTTGATAAAGTTAACACCGATGTAATAGACGACAAGTTGACTTTTATTGAAACCACCAATGGTCTGGTTGCCGTTGACAATGGCTGACCAAAGATAAAACATCACAATGCTTGGTATCAATGCTTGAAATAATAGAATTACGACACTGCTTTTGTTAGCAAAAATTGATTTTAATGAAACCTTGACGATTGCAATATAAGTTCGAAGCATTACTCGTTCTCCTTTGCAAATAATTCAATAATGATGTCCTCCAATTTCAAATCGCTAATTTGATAATCTGATCCTTGTTTATTTGCCGCCAAAGCAGCAACTGCATTTTCAACCTCCCCTGCCGGAACTTTAATCGTAATTGTGAGTTCATCTTGAGTAACTATTTTTGCCTTTAAGTTGGTAGCATCAAAGTTTTCACGTTTGGTGAAAGTAACATATTTACTTTTGCCAAACTTAGCAAGCAGATCCTGCTTTAAACCATTCCAGATAATTTCACCATGGTTAATGATAATTAAGTGGTCACAGATCGCTGCAATATCATCCATATCATGAGAAGTAAGAAAAATCGTTAACTGCTCGTCCTTGTTAAGCTTTATTAAAAACTTGCGCAAATCTCTTTTGGCTATGACGTCTAAGCCAATTGTTGGTTCATCTAAAAAAAGCACCTTTGGCTTAGTTACTACACCAGCAAGGAATTCAATTTTCATTCTTTCGCCCAATGACAGTTTGCGTGTTTGAGTATCGAGCTTATTACTGATTTTTAAAGTATTAGCTAAATTATCTACAGTTTGTGTAAATTCTCGCTCATCAATCTCATACATTGTCTGAAGCAAACTCAAATAGTCTCGTGGCGTCAAATCAGGAAACAGCTGTGACCTATTGCCCATAACAACCGAAATTGACTTTTTAAAGTTTGTTTCCCTTTTCGTCGGATCAAAACCATTTATTTTACAGGTTCCGGAGGAAGGAAACAAAGTTCCCGTTAACATTTTAATGGTGGTCGTTTTACCAGCCCCATTTTGCCCGATAAACCCAATTGTTTCACCCGGTTTAACCGTAAAACTCAAATTTTTTACTGCCTCAACTACAGTTTGCTCAGGTTTAAATATGTTCTTTAATGTATCTTTTAAGCTGTCTCTTCTATTAGTTACCAAATATTCCTTCGAAAGATTTTTCACGTCGATCATCGTTTGTTCCATTTTGGGCCGCCTCTTTATACAATACTT
>CALYQE010000149.1 GCA_945281075.1 uncultured Lactobacillus sp.
AGATTATGAATATTTTATTAGCCTGTGGTGGCGGTATGAGCTCATCTATTTTGGCGAATGCTTTAGCTAAGAAAGCCGCGCAAAAGCAGCAAGATTGGCATGTGCATGAAACCAGCATTGATAAAGTGGCTGATGACCTTAATGAAGGTAACTACCAATTAATTTTATTGGCGCCACAAGTTTCTTTTAAAAAGAAAGATTTTGAAGAAGCTGCCGAACAAAATAATGCTAAGTTTATTTTAATTCCGATGACAATGTATAACCCTGCTAAAGTAGATAAGTTATACGATTTAATTATCAAGGAGACAAACTAATGAACTTTGATACTATTTCAACCAAAATGGGACAAATAGCTAACAATCGCTATTTGACGGCTATTCGGGATGGGATGTCAGTTATCATCCCCGTTTCAATCATTGGCTCATTTTTCACGATTTTACTAAATTTGCCAATTGATTCCTGGAAAAATTTTATTCAACCATACGCTGCAATGCTTTCAGTGCCGATGTATTACTCCATCAACTTAATGGCTATTTACTGCGTATTTTCAATCACTTCACATTTAGCTAAATATTATAAACTCGATCCAATTTCTACTAGTGTTTTAGCCGAAATGTCTTTCTTTATTCTTGCGATTGAACCAATTGTAGTAGACAAGGCTAAAGCTGGCATGGCACCGGGGACTTATATGTCCATTGGCAATATGGGGGCTCAAGGACTGTTTACTGCCATTTTGTGTGCTATTTTTACCGTTGAAGTGGTTCGCTTCTTTACTAAACACAATTTGGTAATCAAAATGCCCGAGGGTGTGCCTACTGCTGTTGGTAAGTCCTTCAGTGCCCTCTTACCAGGAATTTTAATTATTGTTGTATCATTTGTTTTAAAGGAAATATTTAAATTAGATATCAACAAGATTTTGATTTGGATCTTTTCACCAATCGGTTACTTTGGACGTGATACATTCTTATCAGCAATTGTCCCTGTTCTATTAATCACACTTGTTTGGCTGTTTGGTGTCCACGGGATGGTTATTGCAACTCCGATTCTTTATCCATACTGGTATGCCAACTTAAACGCCAACGTCACTGCCATTGCACACGGCCACGCTCCGGTTCACTTCATGACCGAACAATTTTTTCAATGGTTTGTTTGGGTTGGTGGCGCCGGTGCTACTCTGTCACTGGCAATCCTATTATTAGTTTTAGGAAAATCTAAATTTAGTAAGACAATGGGAGCAGTCACAATCGTACCCGCAATTTTCAATATCAATGAACCCTTGATTTTTGGTATTCCAATCATCATGAACCCATATTTTGCCGTTCCATTTGTATTAGCGCCAACCGCAATGGCAGCCATGACTTATGTGGCAATGAAACTGCATTTAGTAGCTTATACAACAGCCGTAGCTCCGTGGACTCTGCCCGGACCAATTGGTGCTTGGATGGCAACTGGCTTTGACTGGCGAGCAATCATCTTATGTCTGGTTAACATTTTGATTTCCCTTATTATCTACTACCCATTCTTCAAGATGTTTGACAATAATCAACTAAAATTAGAGAAAGAAGCACAGGAAAATGAAGGGGATCTCAGTTTATCCGAACAAAACTAAAGTTGAAGACTGTCTTGAATACATTGATCGTGCTGCTCAACTTGGTTACCAGCGACTTTTCACCAGTTTATTAGAGCTTAATGATGACAAAGAAGCAATTCTGCAAAAGTTTAAGACTGTCTTAAATCATGCCCACGAAAAAGGAATGTGGGTCAGCTTGGACGTTAATCCGGGCCTTTTTGCAAGTTTAAACATCAGTTATAATGATTTATCCTTCTTCAAAAAGTTGGGTGCAGATATTGTACGCTTAGACTCCAATTTTGATGGCATGCCTGAATCAATAATGACTTATAATTCCGAAAACTTAACGATTGAGGTTAATATTAGCAATGATACTGGCAATATCGCGAACATTCTCACTTATCGACCGCTTAAGAACAAAATTATCGGCTGTCACAATTTTTATCCGCAACGATACACTGGTTTAGACACTGACTATTTTTTGAAAACTACACGTAAATATCACGACTTAGGATTGCGGACAGCTGCTTTTATTTCATCAAATACCGGTCAAATCGGACCTCATCCCTATAATGCCGGTCTGCCAACGCTAGAAATTCATCGTGGTCTACCCCTTGAGAAGCAAGCACAGTATTTGATCAACACGCAGTTAGTTGATGACATTATTATTGGTAATGCATTCGCTAGCAACGAAGAACTAATTAAAGTGGCTAATTTAGATGCCAAAATGCCACAGTTTTTTGTTAAGTTTGCACCCAATGCAACCGACTTAGAAAAAGAAATTGTCCTGGATAATTTGCATTTTAACCGAGGCGACATTAATAGCTATGCAATTCGTTCAACCTTCGTTAAGCTAAAATATAATAGCCGTGATTTACCAGTAAACAACTCACTAGATATTTTAACTAGGGGAATGATCACAATCGGTAATAACGATTTTGATCAGTATAAAGGTGAGCTTAACATTGTTAAGCAGAAAATGGACAATCATGATCACCGCAAAAATGTTGTTGCTCAAATTGTCCCTAGTGATCTACAGTTTATTGACTTTATTCAGCCATGGGATAAATTTAAATTTATTGATTTAGACAGTTATTAAGGAAGGTGCTCTTATGGAAGGTTTAGAAGAAATTAGTTTTGAAATTATCAGTCATTCTGGTCAAGCCAAGTCCGAAATAATGGAGGCAGTCAATTACTCGAAATCCGATTCTAAAGATCCACAGCCATTGCTAAAAGCAGCTAAAGAGGAACTAAAGAAAGCGCAGAATCTTCATTTAAAGGTTTTAGCAGATTTTGCTAAAACTGGTGATAGTCAAATTGATCCCTTATATATGCATGCTGAAGATCAAATGATCACGGCTGAAAGTTTTTTAGACTTTGCAACTGAACTGATTGAAACCAATCAAGCACTAGTTAAATTGCAAAAAGAATTAGCTAAAAAGTAATAGTTCATCATTGAAGTCAACTTTAACTAGCAAGATCGAAACGAACAAATAGTCGAGAGTATGATAGAGCATGGAAATAGAAACAAAAATCAAAGACTTTGAAAAAATGGGGATTGGCTTATTCGTCCATTGGGGGCTTTATTCTAAATTTGCCAAGGGTGAATGGTCACAAAATATTTTGAATATGCCGACTTATCAAACTGCGTTTAATGAATTCAACCCACAAGAAGAAAATATTCGCAACCTGGTAAGATTAGCCAAAAAATGTGGCTTTAAGTATATTGTGCTTACTGCTAAACATCACGATGGCTTTTACCTCTTTGATACTAAGGGCATTAATAACTTTGATAGTGTTCACAGTCCCTTTCAAAAAGATGTCATTAAGATTTTCACTGATGAATGTCATCGACAAAAGATTGCTCCCTTTATCTATTATGCTACTTATGATTGGAATAATGCTAAGTATCGCGATGACTTTAGCGGCTATTTAGCCGAAATGCGCCAACTAATTAAACTTTTATGTACTAAATATGGCGAAATCGGCGGTTTTTGGTTTGATGGCAATTGGGATAAGCCTCACGCCGATTGGCAAGAAAACTTGCTTTATCAAGAAATCCAACAATTGCAGCCTAATGCAATCATTACTAACAATACTGGTTTAGAAAAGCAAGGTATCACAGAAGGACGTGAAGTTGATGTCTTAACTTTTGAACGGGGTAATCCAACTGCAATTAAACATGTTCAAAATCATCGCTATTTAGCTGCTGAAACTTCAATCACACTCAATAAACACTGGGGCAATGCCCAAAATGACCTTAATTATCTTTCTAGCCAGCAATTAATTGAGCAAATTTGCCGAACGCGCAAGGTCGGCGCTAACTTATTAATTAACGTGGGCCCAGAATTTGATGGTTCACTAAATATTCATTGCCGCTCACTAATTGAATTAGTCGGCCAGTGGATGGCCATTAACCATGAAGCAATTTACCAATCCAATAATTATGATCATTCAACCTACCCTACTATTTCCAATGATCATGATTTTATTAAAGGTGATTACTTATTTGTTGATAACCTGGGAAATATCGGCAATAGTAATGTCGTTTTAGGCGGCGAAAAAGCACGCAAATTAGTCTTTACTGATTTTGACAAACCCAAAATTGACCAGATTGTTTGGCTAGATAATGGACAACCAGTCACTTTTAAACAAGATCAGGTAGCTAAAACACTTCAAATTGCTGCTGATGGTTTCGAATATGGTACTAATCTAGTTGAGCGAGTGGCCAAAATTTATTATTAAAGCCCTTATCACTTCTCAAGCTTGGCTGCACTATTTCAGTGCGGTCA
>CALYQE010000150.1 GCA_945281075.1 uncultured Lactobacillus sp.
ACTAAATAATTAAAAAGCGTTCATTGCAAAATGAGCGCTTTTTAACTGGCAAATTAATTGCTTAAATTGTATTGTTGATTGTACCAACGACCTTTGCCTTAACCCGAGTCGTATCACCCGGAGCGTAAGCCAAAGGTACTTCTGTAATTTCGACTACTTTAATTGAATCTGCTTTTGCGCCAGCAAGTATGGCTTGGCTAGTAGCCTGCTTTTTAACATCGGCTAATGCAGCAGTACGCTCAATTTGAGCATACTGATAAACTTTTTCATATTCTCCGCCAATGTTGGCAATAGTTGCACCAATTGCATTAGCAACATCACCGAATTTATTTTTAATTATCCGTTTCACACCATTTAATTTTGGTGGGGCAATGATTGCTCCGCCACCAACTAAAATAACATTGACATCTTCAGCACTGGTTTTCATTTGATCAATTCCATCTTCTAAAATACCAGCAATTTTTTTCATTACTTCGCGGGCAGTTTCTAGAGGGATTTTCTCTACTAGTTTAGGATTACCAATCTGGCAAAGACCTAATCTAACAGCAATATCTGTCGTAGTTAAAGTATCACCGCCAAAAACAATCGCTTTATCAGTTATTGCATAGCCCACACTGTCTGGACCGATGGTTATGTTGCCATCATTGGCTACACGAACGATTGTCCCACCACCCAGGCCGACAGATAATACGTCAGGCATCCTGAAGTTAGTTCGCACTCCGCCAACCGTAACAGCCTTAGAAGATTCGCGTGGGAATCCATTACTAAGCACACCAATATCAGATGTGGTTCCGCCAATGTCAATAGTTAGAGCATTTTTTAGCTTTGATAGGTAAGCAGCACCACGTATACTATTAGTTGGCCCACTACCAATTGTTAGAATAGGGTATTTGGCTGCGTATTCTATTGACATCAGTGTTCCGTCGTTTTGACACAGGTATTTTTTGGCAGCAACGATGTTTTCTTCAATTAACGCACTTGAAAAACCATTGGTAACATTTTTGATAACCTTATTTAGAGCAGCATTTAAAATTGTAGCATTTTCACGGCCAATTAAACCGATTGAACCAATTGATGATGAGGTAGAAACCGGAAAATCATCTCCTAGAACTTCGTGTGCCAATTCAACTACTCGTCTTTCCTGATCATCATTAATAGAAGAAAACACACCAACTACCGCTAGACTGTCTATTTGGTTTTTCCATTCGGCTAATTTACCAAGTACTTCTTTTTCTGAAAATGGGACAATGGGGTCACCATTAAACTCATATCCTCCATGAATTAGAGCGTAACGATTAGATAAAATTTTGCTAATATCTGCTGGCCATTCTGTATACGGTAAAATTGATGCGGTTGCAGGATAGCCTATCCGAAGAACGCCAACTTTACCAAGATTTTTTCTTTCAACAATTGCATTGGTAGCCTGAGTTGTTCCTAACATTGCTTGGCTAATTTGAGCTGGATCAATGTTATAGCTGCTAACGGCTTCGTGAATAGCATTTTTGATTCCAGTTGCAACGTCTTTAGTTGTGTGGGTTTTGGTTGAAGTAATGACGTTTAATTGATCATCTAAAACCACAGCGTCAGTGTTAGTTCCACCCACGTCGATTCCTAACTTGTACACTTATTTCTCCTCCTGCTTCTTTTGATAATTCATAAAACGCTGTTCAATTGGGATATAGTCAACATCGTACTTAAAGTACCGTGGGCCAACAAGTTTAATTCCGGCACTGGTCCGCCACTTTTTGTTTGCTGGTAGTCCTAAAACTATGATTCTTTTACCGTAATGAACTTCCTCATTAGTAATAGGTTGTAAGGTTTCTAAATCAATCATAGTAATCAAATCGGGAACAGTTGCTACAACTTGCTGATTCAGTTCCATAATAATGTTTTCATTTTGAAAAGAAATTTTACCAGTCTGGCCTTCATTTTCATTTAAGCCATCAAGAGTAATTTCACCGAAGTTAAAACCGCCTTTAGTAATATGCGAAATATCAGTAATTTTTGCAGTCATTAATTTATAACCATGGGTAAGTTGCAATAACTTAGCTAGTGCAGTGTCAATTGCGTCAAAATCATTTGCATGTTGAATTAACTGGCCTATTTTTTGGCTGAGATTGACAATATTTAAAACCCCAGCTTCTCGTAATTCTTTTCCGGTGAGTGAGTCGCTTGCGCTTGAAGAAGTTGCACCAACTTGGACAGTAAAGTTTCTTCCTATTTTTTCAGCCCAAAAAGAATCGGGTGTATTAATTAGTGAAGTGTTGCCGCGTTCATCTGATAATACCATTGGTGTTACCGAGTGTCCTGCTAAAACAAATGTAGACATTTGCAATTCTGGGAAAGCTCGTCCCATACCATCAGCATCGGCTATTGGTATATTCATCTTAGCAGCAGCCACGATTGGCATCATTGAATTAATGCCACCAGCTTCAACTGGAAATGTGCCATAAATTTTTTTGCCATAGTATTGTTCAAAAATTTTAAAGGCATTTGGAAATTCGTTACCGTTTGGAAATTTTTCCATTGAAACTGCAGGGGCACCAATATTTGAAGCAGACACAAATAGTTCGTCTTCTGGAAATTCACTTGGCTCTAGTAGGGTCACTGGACCGTGCTCTTTAATGGCAGAAATTGCCATTAATTCTCCAATAAATGGATTACCACCACCTCCAGAGCCAAGCAGTGCAGCTCCGATGGCAATTTGCTTAACATCACTAATATTTATTTCTTTACTCAAAATTAATCCTCCAATTCTTTATTTTTAGTAAACTGCTTGCTTGCTTTTCTAATTATTAGGTTGCCTAGGTAGTAAATTAAACCCGACGAAATTAAAACGTTGAGCGATTGCACTCCCCAGGTGACAAACTGCCCAATTAAAATGCCACTAATCCAAGCAACAATAGTCATTACTGGTAATTTTGAAGAAGTCTTTGGTAATTCACCTTTGGTCCGACTAATGGCTAGACTTTTGCGATCGGTTTTTAGAATCCAATAATCAACAAACATAATTGCGGCAATTGGGGGGAAAACTACTCCCAAAATGGTAAGGAACCCTTGAAATTTATCAATTAATCCAATCACTGATAAAATTGTGCCTAAAATTCCAGTGATAACAGTCATAACTGAACGATTTAGATTAACCTTAAAAACTTGTCTAAAAAAATTAACTACATTTAAACTAGCTGAATAAAGATTCATATCATTAACTTTTACCGATGATAAAACGATAAGAGCGATTCCCAATGCTCCAGTGAGCTGATAAATGATAGGCATAATTTCCTTAGAGCCAATTGCATGAGCCATTAACACTCCAATTACGTTAACGCCTAGTTCGCCAACAAGTGTTCCAATTACACAGACCCAAAAAACATCGCGTCCATTTTTGGTTCTTCGCGTTATGTCTGGCATAATAATTGCACCTACAATAAAATTACCAGTAACCATTGTGATGCCAGCTCCTAACCCCATAGCTGCTCCCGGAGCAGCCATTGTTACCAAATGGTTAAGGCTATTGCCTTTTAGCATATTATAAGTAGCAAAGCCCATAACAACGATAAAAGCGGGAATTGATATATTGGTTGTCCAGCTCAAACCTTTAAATCCGAAAATTACAGAAAAAGTGACTAGTAGCCCTGTTATTGTGGCAATTAACTGATAATTAATATTATGATGGGTGATTGAGTTTAGGATTTGAACTACTCCTTGAGCAAATACGGAATTTTGAATTCCAAACCAGCCTATTAAGCTAATTGCAAAAGTAAGCCCAACGATTGCTGAGCCAAATGTACCAAATCCGGCCCACTTTGACAGTAAGCTGGTTGGTAGTCCTTCGCGCTGGCCAGCTAATCCAAGACCGTAAGAGATAAATTGTAAAATCACACTACCTAAAATAGTTGCTAACACAGCATCATGAAAGGTCATGCCGTAACCAAGTTCTGCGCCAAGCATAAACTGACTTAGAGCTACAAAGCCACCAATTTGAACCATTAAAACTTTCCACATCGGATCACGTTTATTTTCTGGAAAACGCTGAGTAGAATAATCGTCATAAATGTCTTCATTTGTTGTATTTTTTCTTTGTATGCTCATCATCCGTTTCTTCTTTCTATCAAAGTAGTTAATAATGTATATTAATTTTTAATAAAATTATAATGAAGTAAAGTTTAGATTAGCAAATTAATTATGTCAACACTTATTTTTAAAATAAAATTAATTTTAATAGCATTGTATTGAAGGATAAAAATTAAAATTTAAGTAAGCCTATACCAATATTAAGAGATTTATTGAAAGTAAAGATAGACAAATTTTTTGGACAAAATTTAAAATAATAATGGTCTGAATTACTTACAGCCTCAAGG
>CALYQE010000151.1 GCA_945281075.1 uncultured Lactobacillus sp.
TCGTATTCGTTTAAAAGCTTATGAACATCGGATTATTGATCAATCTGCTGATAAAATTGTTGAAACAGTAAAGAGACCTGGAGCAGAAGTTTCTGGACCAATTCCATTACCTACTGAACGGGCTTTATACACAGTTATCAGTTCACCACATAAATTTAAAGATTCACGTGAACAGTTTGAAATCCGGACCCATAAGCGTCTAATTGACATTATAAATCCATCACCAAAGACAGTTGATTCATTAATGAAGTTAGATCTGCCAAGCGGTGTTGATATTGAAATCAAATTATAATTTTTATTAACAATTAAAATCAATTAATGGAGGTGTAATCATGACCAGAAAAGGAATTCTTGGCAAAAAAGTTGGAATGACACAGTTGTTCACTGACAAAGGCGAGCTGATTCCAGTAACTGTAATTCAGGCAACGCCAAATATTGTGATGCAGCTTAAAACTAAAGAAAATGATGGTTATGAAGCTGTGCAATTAGGCTTTGAAGATCGTCGTGAAGTTCTAACTAATAAGCCTCAACAAGGTCATGCAAAAAAAGCCGATACAACTCCCAAACATTATCTGCGCGAATTTCGTGATGTAAACTTGGGTGATTATAAAGTCGGTGATGAAGTAAAAGTAGATACATTTACCAGTGGCGATGTAGTGGATGTAACGGGAGTTACTAAGGGCCATGGTTTCCAAGGCAATATTAAACGTTTTGGACAATCACGAGGTCCGGAAACACACGGTTCTCGCTATCATAGAATCCCAGGTTCAATGGGTTCAATCATTAATCGCGTTTTCAAAGGCAAGATGTTGCCTGGTAGAATGGGTGGCAACCAAGTTACTACTCAAAACCTTGTTATTGTTAAGGTTGATACCGAAAACAATCTATTGATGATTCGTGGAAATGTTCCTGGTGCAAACAAATCTTTAATTAAAATTCAAACAACTCTTAAAGGTATTAAGGGTAAAAAGAATATTGGTTCAATAATTTCAGATACAACAGCTTCTGCACAAGAAGCCGAAGCTACAGAAAAATAGGAAAGGAGGCAATTAGTTAATGACACAATTAGATGTATATCAACAAACTGGTACTAAAAATGGTACAACTGAAGTGAAAGCGGAAGTCTTTGGGATTGAACCTAATAACCATGTTGTTGCCGATGCGGTGATTATGCAACAAGCCTCTTTACGTCGTGGAACTCATGCAGTTAAGAACCGCTCGGCTGTTCGTGGCGGTGGTCGTAAACCATGGCGGCAAAAGGGAACTGGTCGTGCGCGTCAAGGCTCTATCAGAGCTCCACAATGGCGCGGTGGTGGTGTCGTTTTTGGACCAACACCAAGATCATATGCTTATAAATTGCCCCGTAAAGTGGCGCGTTTGGCTTTAAAATCTGTTTTATCACAAAAAGTTGCTGATCGAGAAATGATCGTTGTTGACAGTTTGGATTTTGATAAGCCAAGCACTAAAACTTTTAAACAGTTATTGGATAAATTAGAAGCCAAGGGTCTTACTTTGGTGGTTGTTGAATCCGGTAATGATAATGCAATTTTATCGGCTCGTAATATTGATAAAGTTAAAGCAATTACTGTAGAAAATGTTAATGTTTTAGATGTAATTAATAATCAACAAATGATTGTTACTCAAAAAGCATTAGCCAAAATTGAGGAGGCGCTTGGATAATGGCAGCACAAGATATTATTTTACGTCCTGTAATCACGGAAGCTTCCATGGCAGATATGGATGATAAAAAGTACGTTTTTGATGTTGCAGTTAATGCTAACAAAATTCAAGTTCGCCAAGCTATTGAAGAATTATTTGATGTAAAAGTAGCAAAAGTCAACATCATGAATGTTAAGCCCAAGAAAAAGCGCGTAGGACGCTATGTTGGGAAAACTAATAAAAGACGTAAAGCAATTATTAAATTAACCGAAGATTCTAAGGAAATAAAGATTTTCGAAAACGAATAATAAAATAGGAGGTAAAAAAGCGTGGGTATTGTTAAATATAAACCGACTACAAACGGACGTCGGAATATGACCGCTTCTGATTTTGCTGAAATCACAAAAACAAAACCGGAAAAGACCTTGCTTGAATCCCAAAAACGCATTGCTGGACGTAATTCTTATGGTCAGATTACTGTTCGTCTTCGTGGTGGTGGTCATAAGCAAAAGTACCGTATGATCGACTTTAAGCGTAATAAAGATGATGTAGTAGCAACAGTTAAGGCAATTGAATATGATCCTAACCGTTCTGCTAACATTGCATTATTACATTATGATGACGGTGTTAAGGCTTATATTTTGGCTCCTAAAGGGTTAGAAGTAGGTCAAAAAATTCAATCTGGCGTTAATGCTGATATTAAAGTCGGCAATGCATTGCCTTTAGCCAACATTCCTGTAGGTACAGTTATTCATAATATTGAGATGAAACCTGGCAAAGGTGGACAATTAGTTCGTTCAGCTGGAACCTCTGCTCAAGTTTTGGGCCGTGATGGTAAATACACTTTGGTGCGCCTGGCTTCTGGTGAAGTGCGGATGATCTTATCTGCTGCACGGGCCAGCATTGGAGCAGTTGGTAATGAACAACATGAATTGATTAATATTGGTAAAGCTGGTCGTAAGCGTTGGATGGGAATTCGTCCTACCGTTCGTGGTTCCGTAATGAACCCTAATGATCACCCGCATGGTGGTGGTGAAGGGAAAGCACCAGTCGGACATCCATCTCCAATGTCACCTTGGGGTAAGAAGACTCTTGGTAAGAAGACCCGTTCTAAACGTGCTCAATCTGAGAAGTTTATCGTACGTCATCGTAAGAATAAGAGAAAATAATTTTTTGTAAAAGATAACAAAAAAGGAGGTTGTCTGATGAGTCGTAGTTTGAAAAAGGGACCGTTTGCTGATGCTCATTTGATGAAAAAGATTGAAGCACAAGCTGACCAAGAAAAGAAATCAGTCATTAAAACTTGGTCACGGCGTTCTACTATTTTTCCTAGCTTCGTAGGTTATACAATTGCTGTTTACAATGGAAGAAAGCACGTCCCGGTTTATATACAAGAAGACATGGTCGGTCATAAATTGGGTGAATTTGTACCGACAAGGACATTCCACGGTCACAGTAAAGACGATAAGAAAACTGGAGCATAGAAAGGAGAGATTACACGATGGCAGAACAAATAACCAGTGCATCAGCTACTGCTAAGACAGTTCGAATCGCGCCTCGTAAGGCTCGCCTTGTCCTAGAGCTTATTAAAGGCAAGAGTGCTGCTGAAGCTATGGCAATTTTGCAATTTACACCGCGTTCAGGTTCACCAATTGTTGCTAAAGTGTTAAAATCAGCAATTGCCAATGCTGAACATAACTATGATTTGGATTCGCAAAGCTTAGTAGTCAGTGAGGCTTACGTTAATGAAGGACCAACCTTGAAACGTTTCCGCCCACGGGCCAAGGGTTCAGCATCACCAATCAATAAACGTACCAGCCATATTACGATTGTTGTATCAGAAGAAGAATAAATTTTATAAGGAGGGAAAAACGTGGGTCAGAAAATTAATCCTATCGGATTTCGTCTTGGCATTGTTCGTGACTGGGATGCTAAGTGGTACGCTGATAAAAAGGATTTTTCAAAATTTTTACTAGAAGATATCAAAATTCGCCGTTTTATTGAAAAAAGATTAGCTAATGCTTCAGTTTCCAGAATTGAAATTGAACGTGCAGCCAAAAAAATCAATGTCTCAATTCATACTGCAAAGCCAGGAATGGTCATTGGTAAAGGCGGATCAGAAGTTGAAAAGTTACGTAAAGAAATCAACTCTTTAACAGGCAAAAACATTCACATTAATATTGTGGAAATTAAAAAGCCAGATTTAGATGCTAAATTAGTCGGTGAAAGTATGGCTCGACAACTAGAGGCTCGTATTGCTTTTCGTCGGGTTCAAAGACAGGCTACACAACGTTCCATGCGTGCCGGTGCTAAGGGTGTGAAAACTCAAGTTTCAGGTCGTTTAAATGGTGCGGATATGGCTCGAGTAGAATGGCATACTGAAGGAACTGTTCCGTTGCATACTTTGCGTGCTGATATTGACTATGCGTGGGTTGAAGCTGCTACAACTTATGGTAATTTGGGTGTAAAAACTTGGATCTACCGTGGAGAAGTTTTACCTGACAAACCAAGAGTCAATAATCACCGTAACAATAATGGAGCGAAAGGAGGAAACTAGTCGATGTTAATACCTAAGCGTG
>CALYQE010000152.1 GCA_945281075.1 uncultured Lactobacillus sp.
TCAGAAAAATAATGATTTAATCTTCTAAAAACGCAAAAGGCAGTTAAGATAAACTGATATGAACCCTGAGATTAGGATAACTTCGGGGTTTTCATTATGGCTAACGTACTTAAGCAAGATAAAATTTAAATCTTCAATCTTTGGGTCAAGCTTCCAATCTTAATGGACTAATTTTTCATAAAGATTAAGGTTGGCTGCACCAGCATCCTAAATTCTTAGCTTGTCTAAAAGACCATGAAATTAATCAGTCCATGTCGCGTAAGGGCAACTCCTTAGATGTATGATTGGCGAAAGGCTTTTTGGCAACTTAAATGGTAAATGTTCTACGGCCTTGGAATTTTGTTTGTCTTCAATTGCACCGCTCACTTTTAAATATTTACTTTTTTATTTCCATTTACCGAATTTTTTATACTAAAGTAAAACAGCTCAACAAGCTTTTTATGAAGATTACCATCACTTCCTTTCATAAATAATTTAACAGTTTGGATTTTTCTGCTTTCTTAATACAATTTCTTTATCCTTATAAACTTCAAGCTTAAAGCTGGCATCAGTATCTTCAATATCAGCAGCTTTTAAAACTGATTTAAGCAATATTATGTCTTGTGAGTTACTCCATTTCTTTAATGTGATTTGATTATTCCTTTCCTCTTTGAGTATATAAAAGCTAATTAAAGTTTAAATTTAGTTATATTTAAGTCGATAAAAATAAATACTACAGGAATTGCCCTAGAATGCTTATTTCTTTTCTATTCTTTTGATATCTTTCTGAGTAGGTCTATATAGACTGAATTGCTCCAGAAGCTCTTCACCGCTTCATGCTTAAAACTTTTTTGCTACTAGCTTAGGCGTGACGAGTATAGACCATCGGGTGTAACCACCATGATTTTGGTGATTTTTTGTATTCTCTATACATCTACTTATTAAACTTGTTCCTGATCACAGGTCCATTGAGTGTATCATGACCAGCTGCAGAGCCTATGACCTCAGCTACAGCGCGCATATTGGGATTATCTGCTAATCCACCCGCTGATCTTTACCAGGCTTCAGAAAGCCGTCTTTAGACGCCAGCATGCGCCAGTTGATGCCATACTTGATCATCTTGACCTTATGCTCATTGTTGGCCCAATCTAAATGGTGGCATCTGACTTTTTTGTTACTAGAAACCCACTGGCATCCGTTGGATTAATTTTCACGTTCCACGTCATCTCATCGTCTCCTTTACTCTTGCTGTTTGCATGTTGGACTCATTCATTTTTTCCGCAACATATACTTTCAATCTCAGGCCTGCAATAGCTAGTGCTTTAACCATAGCCCGTTGCTGCGTTTTATTAATTTCAAAGAAGCTTTGAAATATTCTAGTTAAAATATATAATATATAATGTAAGCAACATAGTTATCTAGGGGAGTTACATGCCAAATAGTAAAGTACCAAGCATAAACAAATAAATATTAGCTCAAAATTTAAAATATTAGGGTAATCATAGTGGTAAAGAACGTGCAACGATTGCCAGCGTACTAGGAGTTACATATACCACATTTTCGTCGTGGTGCTCAGGTGTTAATTATCCCAGAATTAATAAAATCGAAAAAATGGCAATATATCGGTATAAAATCCTCTGACTTAATTGATGTACATACAAACAGTAAAAAAGAAAAATCAGGTTAAAAAAACATTTTGATCTAAAAGTAGAGATACAAGTCATCGCTTACGGCGGAAACCCCTGTTTCTAAAGAAGATATGGACATTATCAAGGCTATTTTGGAATGGCATTTGAACAGTAGCATCTAGCAATGGAAGAAGACTTAATTTAGTTTCTGTTTCAATATGTTCGTAGGAGTCCCTAGTTGCCTCTAAATACAATTATGCAGTAGTCAATTACAGTCACATAATCGTATTTAGAGAAACAGAAATACCCTTTACAATAGGTCATGTTTTAAATGGAGATATAATTTGTAACTGTCAAAGCCATTATGCTGTCTACCCGTGTGAACGAAAGGCTGATAAGTATGCTTTTGATTTAATTTTTAGCTATTCTTTACGGTATGGTAGTGTGATCACTGAACCTGGAATTTTTATTAAGCAGTATGGCACCCACCAAGAATGATTAATTATGCAACAAAAGTTTTTGCTATGAACAGAGACTTGCTGCTAGAAGTTTAAAATTTTTCAGTTTGTATAAAATCGCCATAAAAATAATATGTAGGCTTATAATATTTAGTAACGTAATAATCAATTAGCAAGGAGTATTAATCATGGCAAAACAGTGTGATTTTTGTAAAAAGAAATTGGGCTTTTGGGGAGATGGCAGATTCGATTTAAAAGACGGTACGATTTGCCGTACTTGTCTAGCGAAAAATAGCTTTTTTGACGGAGCTAATCAAAGAAAGATTGCTATTTTCTTAAAAACCCAAACTATTGTTGAAGTGCAGGACCTAATTGATAATCAAGAAAAATTAGAAAAGATCAAATTGGAGGTTGCTCCTGAAAAGCACTTAATTGGTAATAGAGGCGAATGCAGCTTTTGTCACCGAAAAATTGGTGTTTTAGATACTAAACATCCCCTAAAAGATGGAGTACTCTGTGAATATTGTCTTGTAGCTAAAACGATTTTTGATGGTGTTAATCATAATAAGATGGATGAGTTTTTAAAAGATAAAACAGTTGCCGAAGTACAGGACTTAATTGATAATCCCCAAAAACTATCACCCGTTAAAGAAGAAATGATGGCTATCGAAAAAGCACGGATAGAAGCTGAAAAGAAACTTCAAGCCGAAATGGATGAGTTCAAGAAAAATTCAATAAAGTATTCACACTATTATATTTCTTCTAAGCAACGGCGAATTTTAATTGGGAAGACCTTATTAACTAATCCTAGGTTTGTTGAAGCAGATGAAATCGTTTCTTATAAAGTTAATGTAAAAGGTCATGATGAGCATAAGCACCATACTATTGCTAGAGCTACTGCTGGTGGTCTAATTGCTGGTCAGGCTGGTGCTGTTCTTGCAGGTGTCACCGGTGGTAAAGACACCGAGTTCATTGACCACATTGGGTTAATTATTACTTTAATAAATGGCAGCAACTTTGAAATCAAATTTTTGCGAACTAAGACCAAAGCTAATAGTTGGATTGTGAAGGATGCCTATTCAGAACTACAGAACCTAATATCAATCATTGATGCATGGCAGGCCCAAAAGACTAGAGCAATTAACCAATACAGTAAAGACGAACAAGTTACAACTGAAGTTAGAGCAGACAGTCAAATCGATATTCCAACTGAAATCAGGAAGTATAAGAGCTTGGCTGATGACGGGATTATTACTTCTGAAGATTTTGAAGCTAAAAAGAGGCAATTACTTGACATGTAATAAACGATGTCCACAATGCCAGTGACGCTAAACCTGCGGCAAATTTTGAAGGAGGAATAAAATGTCGTTTTTATGGTTTGTTCTTCTTATCGTATTTATTATTTACATGATATTTTTCGATAGAAAGATTAAAAAAACTGATTCATATCAAGCTGCTAAGTCTCAAGGAGAAAAACCAACCAAAAAGTTGCTAAGTAAGCGTTGGTGGTCATGGGGCTTAATTGCGTTTCTTGTCGTAGCGTGGTTCACAGCAATATCTATTGAAGCTGATCAACATGATAAAGATTATAAAGCCAGAAGTCATCAGACTACTAAAAAGTCAAAATCCCCTATTAAAAAACCGACTGCTAAAAAGCCCAAAAAGCAAAGGGCAAAAGTAAAGGCAACAAAGAAAGCTGCACCTCAAAAAAGTGATCCTATTCCAAAAAGCAAAAAGACTAGTGTTCCAAGAGAGTATAAAAATGCTTTATTAACTTTGATGGACTATCAGAATTCATCTGGTGATATGAGTTATAAGGGTTTTTATGAGCAACTGACTAGTGATGCCGGGGAAGGCTTTACTCCAGCAGCTGCAAATTATGCTTTAAGTCATGCAAAAATTGACTATAATAAAAACGCTTTAAAGTGCGCAAAAAATTATGAAAAAACAGAACATATGAGTACAGCGGAATTGCAAGAGCAACTAACTAGTGACGCTGGCGAAAAATTTACGCCAGAGCAAGCACAGTATGCAATTCAACATTTAGATAAATAATTTTACCTGGATGTGTAAATCATTCAGAATAAAAAGGCTCCTAAGAAGTTGAATTCTTAGGGGC
>CALYQE010000153.1 GCA_945281075.1 uncultured Lactobacillus sp.
GCCGCAAATAATTGATAGCGCCGCTCCATTTCCTTGACCGCTTTACTCAAAGCGTTAGCGGCAAGCTTAGGATCGGTCACCACCGGTATTAAAAGGTGCGGCACACCGTTATAAACCGATAATTCAACCATCTTTGGGTCAATTAAAATCAGCTTAATCCCATCGGGCGTCGCCTTCATTAACAGACTAGTTAAAATTGTATTGATAGCAACAGATTTACCTGAACCTGTCGAACCCGCAATCAGCAAGTGAGGCATCTTCGACAGATTGGCCGAAATGATCTGACCGCTAACGTCTTTTCCAAGTGGAACCTCCATTGGATCGTTCTTTGACTTAGCGTCCTGATTTTGCATGACGTCTTTAAAGGCTACAACCGAGTTAGTCCTGTTTGGCACCTCAATTCCAATAAAGGGCTTACCAGGAATTGGCGCCTCGATTCTAATGTCTTTGGCAGCCAAAGCTAACGCCAAGTCATCGGCCAAATTAACTATTCGGCTGACCTTAACACCGACCGCTGGTTGAACTTCGTAACGGGTAATCGTCGGCCCCAAGATTGCTTTTTTAATGATGACATTGACGCCAAAACTCTTAAAAGTTGACTGCAATTTTTGCGTGTTTCTTCTAATGGCAGCTTTATCAGTAGTCTGGTCGGTCGATTTTACCGGATCCAGCAAAGTCAAAGGCGGCTTCTGGTAGTCTTGGTTTAAGGCCCGTTCTTGCTTGAATTCACCGTGATCAATTGAACCAAGCTCTTGCTTCATTTTTTCGTCTTCTTCGACAAAAACATGGGCTTTTGGCAAAGCTGACGAAGTTTCTTCCTCTTTATCCGATTGCTTTTGTGCGTCATGAACAGCATATTGCACAGAAGGCGCCTTATCTTCAGTCTGTTCATGATCAGGCTCAGGGTAAGCAGCAGTGTCTGGCTGCTCATCTTCATCCACATCCGCTTGCTGCGTTATGCCGCTCTCAACTTCGATATCATCTTTGGCTGCAAAATCATCAACGTTGGGAAAAACCGCCGCCTTCTGATTAGTTTGATCATCAGCTTGCTGGTCCTGAATTTCCTGTCTTTTTTGCAGCTGCTTTTCGCGGGCCTGGGTGTATTTGTCCTTGAGCTTAGTCCCTGCCTCTTTATTTTTATTGATAAAAAGCTGACTAAAGGCTTGAAATTTTTTGACGACATCCACAAATTTAACGTCAAAAAACATCAAAATGCCGATCGGAATGAAGAGAACTGCAAAAACACGGATACCGATGTTGCCGAGCAAGTGGTAAAAGGCCTGATAGCATGCGGCGCCGATGATGCCGCCACCGACGTGCTTCGTAATTGCCGCGCGCGCAAATTCGGCCGACATTTCATGCCAAAAGGCGTTCATAAAGCCATTGTTAACGAGCTCGCGTTCAAAATAAATACTGCTTTGAATTAATAAAACGCCCAAAATCGCTAACAGCAAACCGCAACTCCGCTTAAAACTGAAGTGCAGCGGTTGATTATAAATGAGCATTACTAAGCCAAATAAGGCGAATAGCCCCGCAGCTAATAAATAAGAATCGCCAAAAAGCAGCCTAAAAACGTTGGCTATTTGTTTACCCAACAATCCAAATTTGGAGAAAGCTAAAAAGACGATGATCAGTTGAATCAAACCGATCACGGCCCAAGCGATACCTGGATTTTGTTTCTTTTTGCTTGCTTTAGTAGTTTTCCTTTTTTTCTTAGGCATGACTGCACCTAATCTTAACTAAAAGTTGGCTTGGAAGTTCAAATTAACCGGTTCATCCATGGTAATTTGCGTTACTTCGTAAGTCAAAGTTTCAATATATTCAACCAATGGCCGACTAAGAATTTTATAGTCAGCCTTTGACAGGTCATCGCCATCGCCAAAATAGTCTTTGATCTGAACAATTTGACTAATCATGCCGCTAACGGCAAATTCGCCCGGTGCCGGCGCCACATCAAAAATTACCGTAATATCAAAATAATTACCATCTTCACCTGGGTCGGTGGTGCCATCTTCATTTTGCTTTTCAACCTTTTTCAAACCGAAGTTAACCTTATTCTTGGTCTCGAGTTCTTCATTCAGGTCATAGTGAAAGTTTTTGACAATGACTGGCGTTTCTTTTTTAAAATCCATTTTATTCTCCTTTTAAGTTCCGTTCGTATCTTTCCGGTCGCAGATAATTATCCTTTAGTTTGTCATTTTCATAATGATGTTCAGTTTCCAAATTAGGAAAACCCTGTTGACGCAATGCTTCAAGTAAAACAATCGCCACGGAATTGGCTAAATTATAGCAACGAATATTTTTAGACATTGGTATTCGCAAATTACGCTCATAATATTCTCGCATAAACGTTTCCGGCAAGCCAGTCGTTTCTTTTCCAAAGACAAAATAGTAGCCTTTACTTTGATCGGTGTAGTCAACTTCGGCATAGTTCTTAGAAGAAAACTTAGAAATCAAGTACAGTTCGTCAGATGATTTAAGGCTTTTCAAAAATGCTTCTAAGTCGTCATGCAAACGAACATCGACTTTATCCCAGTAATCAAGTCCTGCTCTTTTCATCTTCTTATTATCAATTTGGAAACCCAACGGTTCAATTAAATCTAAGACTGTATTAGTACCGGCGCAAGTGCGGGCAATATTTCCGGTATTAGCCGGCATCAACGGCTCATATAAAACAACGTGATTGGTCAATTTAATCTCCTTAACTGAAAAAGCGTGGTTTTTGTGACCACACTTTTTTTTACTTCTTTGTCACTTCATTATTTTGAGGCTCATCCTGCAGTGGTAAAGCCTGATTTTCGTCTTCTTCAAAAACTTTTGAAACTTTACGATAGTAGTTATACACTCGAATGGTAATGATTTTCAAAATAGCATAAATTGGAATGCCAAAGATTACGCCCCAAAGTCCCCAAACGGAGCTGGAACCAATTAATAGCAAAATTGTGGTGACGGGATGCATTTCCATTTTATTGCCCATTACTAGCGGACTGATCAATCTGGATTCGATTGTCTGTTCAACCATAAATACGATCAAAACCTTAATGACCATTGGTACAGAAATCATAATTCCAATGACAATCGCCGGAATAAATGCAATGAAAGTGCCAAAATACGGAATCAAGTTTAAAAAAGCACTTAAAACCGCGAGGGCAATGCCATATGGCAGACCAATTATACTATAACCGATGCCAAACATTATCCCTACCCAAAAAGCTACCGTCAATTGACCACGAATATATGAAGCAAGGGCAAAGTTAATATCATACAGCAACTGGCCAAAACCTTCTTGCCACTTCTTAGGAGCAAATTGGGTCAGATACGGGCGCAAATGGTGCCCATCCTTCAGCATAAAGAACAAGATAAATGGCGCTGTTAAAATCGTCATAAAAATTACGGTCACAATGCTAATTGCGGAAGAAATATTGTCTAGCGCAGCATCGATGGTATTTTGACCAGATTTAAAGAGCATGTCTTGTCCACGACTAATGGCGTCATTAATATTGTTCTTCACACTATGTAGATGCGGATCGCTCAGCGCATTTTGAACAGCGATGGTGGCATCATTCCAAATATGCGGCCAGTGTCTGATCAGTGAGTCAACCTGCGTTTGCACAATTGGCAAAAGCGTATTAACCGTCCAGACCAGTAAAATCGCTACTAACAAGAACAAGCCAATAATCGTTGCCACACGCGGAATCTTGAATTTGCGTTCTAGCAAATCTACCAGCGGGTTCATAATGTAATACTGAATTAGCGCTAAAATTAGCGGTGGC
Source organism: uncultured Lactobacillus sp. (assembly GCA_945281075.1). GTDB lineage: Bacteria > Bacillota > Bacilli > Lactobacillales > Lactobacillaceae > Lactobacillus. The sequence goes on from CALYQE010000153.1 coordinate 3,774, forward strand.
AGAATTGCACTAACAAACACTCTGGCCGGATTCAGCACAAAGGAAACTTTGTTAAATACCCAAATTATTAAGAAAAATAAGAGGATATTGATTAATACAATACTGAAACGGTTATTTAAAAACCATTTTTGAAAAATAGTTTGCTTATGCTGTTTTCCTTGAGAATTCATCAAATCATCCTAATTAAATATGTTCATAAATTAAATCTTCATCAACC
>CALYQE010000154.1 GCA_945281075.1 uncultured Lactobacillus sp.
CAAAGACATAGCCAGCTTTTGCTAACTTTGCAGTCCATTTTTTCGCTGTTGAATACGGTGCCTTGACCGAAGCTACCGCAGCTACATCATTTACTGGCAAGACTGCTAAATTAGCAATCCCGCAAAGTGCAGTAATCACAACAAGTTTAGTTACCTTTTTTATTCCTAACTTCATTTTTCATTTCTCCAATTATTACCGAAAATACTTTTACCCTATGCAAAATTGATTTTCTTCTTAGCTCTATTAGCAGCAAAACTGTTCAGGAGGTGTGATGTTGATTATGAATATATTACTATAATTATATTAAAAAGAGAAGCTGTTTTTTATGTAATCAACAGTAACGGACTAAATAGTTTTTCAATTAAAAGGATTGTGTTAAAAATTAGAACCTATGGCTTTGTTAATTTAAAAATTTTTTTGATCTGCTAAGGCAAAGAAAAAAGCACCAAGCTATCTACTAGCTTGATGCTTAAATTATTTGTTCTATTATTTCCCAGCTTGGAAGTTTTGACAAAGAGCAGCTTTTTATTTATCTGCTACATCTTGAATTGTTACATCAGCGCCAAGCAACCGTAATTTTTCTTGAACACGGTCATAGCCTCGCAAAATATTACCCGCATTGTTAATTACAGTTTCCCCATCTGCCATCAAACCAGCAATCATTAAGCACGCACCTGCACGAATTTCACCAGCAGAAACCGTCGCGCCACTTAACTTTTTAGTTGGATGAACGAGAATAATATTATCTTCAACCTTGATATCGGCGCCCATTTTGCGTAATTGCTCGATATGGCCAATTCGCTTAGGGTAAATACGATCAATTATGACCCCTTCTCCTGTTTTAGCGGTCAGTAGCAACGGAGTAATTGGCTGCTGCAAATCAGTTGCAAAACCAGGGTAGGCCCCAGTTTTAATTTGCGTCATTTTCAATTCACCGGCAGGATAAACATAGAGCGAATCTTCATCGGCGTCGATGACCACGCCCATTTCTTCCACCTTAGCCAAATAAGAATCGAGGTGTTCTTCAATAATATTGTGAATTCGAACGCCATTACCGACACAACCAGCTAGGGAAATATAAGTGCCAGCCTCAATCCGATCAGGAATAATCGTATGTGGTGCTCTTGCTTCAAGCTTTTCAACCCCTTCGATTCGAATCGAATCGGTTCCGGCGCCACGGATAATCGCACCCATATTATTTAAGAAAGTTGCTAAATCAATAATTTCTGGCTCTTTGGCAGCGTTCTCAATGATCGTTTGACCGTGAGCTGTTACGGAAGCCATGATAATATTCATGGTTGCACCAACAGATGGCATTTCTAAATGAATGCTTGCACCTTGCAGGCCTTCAGCAGGAGCATTGATTATTATTTGATCATTTTCATTTTTAACACATGCACCCAAGGCTTCAAAGCCCTTAATATGTTGGTCAATGGGGCGGGGACCAATATCGTCCCCACCAGGGAAGCCCACAACAGCCTTACCAAAACGACCAAGAAGTGCGCCCATAAAGTAATATGAAGCACGCAAACTCTTGATTTTACCGCTCGGCAATGAGCTCATTTTAATGTTCTCCGGGTTAATGTGCAAAGTGGTCTTTTGAAAGTCACTTTGTACATCCATTTCACTCAGCAGATCCATTAAGTTGTCTACATCCGCTATCCTTGGAACGCCTTCTAAGGTTACCGGAGTACGCGACAAAATTGATGCCGGAATCAGCGCCACCGTAGAATTTTTGGCACCACCAATCCAGACATCACCCTGCAGGGGCTTTCCACCATGAATTATCATTTGCTTCATTGGCGAAAAAATCCTTTTCTATTTCGATTAGTCATAATTATGTTAAAGGAATTTGACCGAAAAAACAAGAGAAGTCTTCTCACTTCTCTTGTTAAAGTCACAGAACTTTGTATAGTTCAACTTCTAGCTTTTACAGCTTAACTTCAGGCAAGTCGCAAGCAGCACCAATAAATGCTTTATATAAGCCTTCTGGTCTTTGAGGCCGGCTTAAAAATTCAGGGTGATACTGTGCAGCAATGAAGAACTTATTCTTCGTTATTTCTACCACTTCAACTAAATGATTATCCGGCGATACACCTGAGAAAGTCATGCCAGCTTTTTCAAATGCTTCACGATACTCATTATTGAATTCATAACGGTGACGGTGCCGCTCCTGAATTACATCCTGATTATCATAGGCCGCCGCAGTCTTGGTGCCAGGCTTAAGCGCTGTTGGGTACAGGCCCAGACGTAATGTGCCACCGATGTTTTCTTCGTCCCGCTTGTCTGCCATGATGTCAATCACATTATGTTTAGTGTGGGGATCAACTTCCGCTGAATTGGCATCTTGATAGCCCAAAACATCACGGGCAAACTCAACTGTCGCCATTTGCATTCCCAAACAAACACCCAAAAATGGAATGTCATTTTCACGCGCATACTTGATTGCCGTAATCATGCCTTCTAAGCCGCGAGTGCCAAAGCCACCAGGAACGATTAAGCCATCTGAATCTTTCATAAAGTCAGCAATGTTATCTTCAGTGACATCTTCTGCCTGTACTTTATTAATTTCAACATTGGTATTAAAAGCATAACCAGCATGTTTTAAAGCATCAGTGACTGAAATATAGGCATCTTCAAGTTCAACGTATTTCCCAACTAAAGTGATTTTAGTGGTGTATTTTAAGTTTTTAACCCGTTCATCAAGCCTTGTCCATTCGGCCATGTCAGCTTCTTTCTTGGGACTCTCAAGATGTAAGAAATCACAGACTTTTTGGTCCATTCCTTGCGCTTGGAAAGCTAGTGGCAAGTCAAACAAGGACGGTGCGTTAATCGATTCAATAATACGATCAACCGGAACATCAGTGAAGTTGGAAATTTTATCTTTATGTTCTTGCTTAATTGGCATTTCAGCCCGTAAAACAAGCATGTTGGGCTGAATACCGATACTGCGCAGTTCGGCAACTGAATGTTGGGTTGGCTTAGTCTTCATTTCTTGGGCCGCGTGCAAATAAGGCACAAGCGTACAGTGAATGTACATCACGTTTTCTTCGCCTACTTCACGGCGCATTTGTCTAATTGCTTCCATGAAAGGAGTTGATTCAATATCGCCAACCGTACCGCCAATTTCGGAAATAACAACATCAGAATCAGTGGTCAAACCCGCACGCATGATTTTTTCTTTGATCATATCCGTAATGTGCGGAATGACTTGAACCGTGGCACCGTGATAATCTCCACGCCGTTCTTTTTCAAGCACTTCTTTATAGATCTTACCAGTCGTGACATTAGAATATTTACTGGTACGGACATCCACAATTCGCTCATAATGACCTAGGTCAAGGTCGGCTTCTGTTCCATCGTCGGTCACGAAAACTTCACCGTGTTGATAGGGGTTCATTGTACCGGGATCGATATTAATATAGGGATCAAACTTTTGCATAGTAACCTTTAAACCGCGGTTTTTCAATAAGCGACCTAGGCTGGAAGCAGTGATGCCCTTGCCCAAGGATGAAACAACGCCGCCAGTAACGAAGATATATTTTGTCATTAGCCAAACTCCTTTTTGCAAAAAATAAAAATAAAAAAAGCTCCCAAACGGGAGCATAAACGCACATAGGGTGCCCAAATAAAATACTATCATTTTATCAAATGAAGTCAAGAAAAATTATTCCTCTTCATCGTCATCATCATTTAGTTCTGATAATTGACCTTCAATTCCGTCAGCTAAATCATCTTCGTCGTCATCATCAGCCTCATCAAAATCATCGTCTTCGACAAAATCAGCATCGGCCTCTTCGTCTGGCGTTGCATCAAGATCTTCATCTTCTGGATCATCATTATCATAATCAATAATATCGTCGCTACCAGTAGCACTAGCCAAAAAGGCATTAACTTTCTTATGGTGAGCACGAGTATCTTCTTCATCCTCATCTTCAGGGTGGTTGACTTCTTCGTCAACTGACTCA
>CALYQE010000155.1 GCA_945281075.1 uncultured Lactobacillus sp.
TCAGCTGCATTCATGACTTTAGTTTTTAATAGTTCGAAGATACTCATTTTTTCTCCTATGCTAAATCTTTTTCAGTAATTGTTTGGGGTAATTGCCAATCTATCGGTAACTCACCAAATTTTTTCAAAGCAGTGTTGCACCGCGAAAATGGTCTTGAGCCGAAGAAACCACGATCGGCGGAAAACGGGCTAGGATGAGCCGATTTAATCACGACATTCCGGTCGGTGTCAATCAAAGTCATTTTATTTTGTGCAAATTTCCCCCACAAAATAAAGACAACTCGGCCACGATCACTAAGTGCCTTAATTGCGGCATCCGTGACCTTTTCCCAGCCTTTTCCCTGATGTCCGTTAGCATGACCGTAAGGAACGGTTAAGACGGCATTCAAAAGCAAAACGCCTTGGTCAGCCCATTTTTTTAGATAGCCGTGCTCCACCGGAAGACAGCCCACATCATCATATAGTTCCTTATAAATGTTTTGCAAAGATGGCGGCAATTTAACTCCCGGCATCACTGCAAAACTCATTCCCGTTGCCTGACCAGGATTATGGTAAGGATCTTGACCGAGGATGACTACCTTTGTCTTAGCAAAAGGGGTTAATTTAAATGCCGTGAAAATATGATACATGTCGGGAAAAATCTGTTTGGAGCGGTATTCGCTTTTTAAAAAATCATGCAGTTGCTGATAATCCGCGCTTTCAAAGACGGGCGTGAGCACTTCATCCCAATCATTGCCAATGAATTTTTTCATTTCTTAAACAGCCTCACTTTCACTGAACCCTATGGTATCATGAAATCAAAGCCGATTGAAAAAAACTGGATAATTTTACCGTTCTTTATCACTTTACATGAAATTTTATTTAAAATAGTGCAAATGAATTCAGGACTGATATGGTAAGATGGTAAGGAAGACAAAAAGCTAAGAACAGTTTAACGGAGGGGTTGTTTAACAGTGATCAAATTAGTCGCCTGTGATCTTGATGGCACATTATTTAACAGTGATTTAGTTGTATCTAATGAAAATATTAAGGCCATTCGGCAAGCACAAAAGAACGGGATCGAATTTTTAGTCGCTACCGGTCGGGCACCACAGCAATCCCGCCAAGTTATTCGTAATTATGGCGTTAAAACAGGCTTTATTAATATTAACGGCGCGCTCGTTTACGATGCCGATGACCAATTGCAGGTAAAACATGCTCTGCCTAATGAGAAGGCGCTCCAAGTAGTCAAAATCTTGCAAAAACACCACATTTACCATGAAATCGTCACGGCTGATTTGATTTACTCAACTGATATTAGTCAAAGAGTCGTTAACCTTGCACGCTCGTTAGTTGCGCTAAATCCTGGACTTTCTTTTAGAAAAGCAGTTGCCACTTCAGCAGGCAGTAATGCAATGTTCAGTATGGCCCACGTCGATCATTTCGACCAACTGCTCAGCGATCCTAAAATTGAGGTAATGAAAATTATCGCTTTTGATGGTCACGGCCCAGAAGCCTTTGTTGACGCCAAGAAAGAGATTACGGCATTAGGCAAAGTAGCCGTTACTTCAAGTTCTTCCGCCAACATCGAAATTAATGATATTAATGCCCAAAAAGGCACCGCCCTGATCGATTACGCGACCAAAAAAGGCATTAAACGTGAAGAAGTAGCCGCTATTGGCGACAACTTAAACGACGAAAGCATGATTAGAGAAGCTGGCGTCGGCGTTGCAATGGGCAATGCTGTCCCGGCAATCAAAAAAATTGCACAAGTTAAAACAAAGACTAATAATGAAAATGGCGTCGCTTTTATTTTAAAACAATTTATTAAAGAAAATGCTCAGGGTTAAAGAATAGAGGTGCTGAAATGCGCTATTTATTGGAGTTAAATCAGAAAAAAGCCTACGGCCAAATTCCCGTGGCAAACAGCCGTGGTCAAATTCAATTTCTTATTCAGGGAAACTTAGATAATCCTAACCATACACTCTACCTTAAAGATAGCTGCGGAATCGAAATTGGCCGTCTTTACACTGATGGTAATGGCATTATTTCTTCTTATACTATTGACGTGGTTAACCACTCTTTAGTCAAAGTTAAAAGGCTAAATAGCAAAGCTACGAACCTCTTTTATATTACTAGGCTAAACTATCTTGTTAGCGGCAGTATCAAAAATGGTAGCTATAAGTTTGTGTCAGGAATTAAAAAGGTCGCAACGGTCAAGACCGATGTTAAAAAAGTAGGTGTCGTGCTGACCTGCGATATTGACCGTCCCGAAGATGTTCCGTTTATTTTGCTTTGCGCAACGCTTTTTACCCAGTGGCACACAACTCCTTTAAAGCTGCCAACCTTCCCGCCAATTGGCCGAAAATATAACGTCAAATTCAACTAAAAAAGCATCCTTATTGCAAGGATGCTTTTTTAGATACCTAATTTAGTGATAAATTCTTAAAAGAAAAATCCGCCAGTTCATCATTGCGATGAGAAATTATTACGACCGTTTCAGTTTGCGCCAATAGCTTTCTTAACAGGCTTTGCGTTGTTTTTAAATCAATGTTTGAAAAACTCTCATCAAATAAAATTAGTTTACCCTTTGTATCAAGCAGTCTGGCAACAGCTACACGTTGTTGCTGCCCACCTGAAAGTGCGTCATATTGCCACTCATTTTTTATACCAAAGTTTTTCTTAACTAGTTCAAGTTTATTCTGACTAAACTTTCGCCCCAGTAAAATATTGTAATCAATTGACCGGGGAAAAATAGTTACGGTTTGCGGAAGATAGACTAGTATGGAATTTATGACTTCTTGCGAAAGCTGCTTGAGGTTGACCCCATTAAGTAAAATCTCACCTTGATCAGGTTGAAGCTGACCCGTTGCCAGCTTTAACAGTGTTGATTTTCCACGCCCCGATGCTCCGTTTAACTTATAGAAGTTTCCCTTTTGAAACACAAAAGAAAAATTATCGAACAATTGTTTTTTTGAGTTTGGATAAGCGAAGGAAACATTTTTAAACTCCAGTGATTCAAACTTACTTGCTAAAGGAATTGTAGTGCTTTTCCCAGTAATATTTTGACCATGTTCTTTTAGCCGGTCAAACTTAGCAAAAATACTGGAAGTTGAAAGCATTTGTGCAAAATAACGGTTAACTATGCCGGCAGAGTCAAAAACCTTGGAGGCCAACTCAGCGGTTGCTAGAATTGCCCCCGCACTAAGCACGCCTTGAAAATGTAAAAGACCAGTTACTCCTAGAATAAGCAATTGACTCCCAATATTTATTAGACCGGTAATGATATTGGTAGATGACCGAATAACCGTGTTTTTCACATTAGCCTTTTTTAAAACTTGCGAGCCAGTTGCAACCATCTTTTTAATTTCTTTTAGCGCATTAAAGGCATACAAAGTTTCATAGCCGTGAAGTCCACTACTAGTGTTTTTGAGAAATTCCTCATTTGCCTGTGAAACCTGATCAACCCCTGAAGTCAGATATTTTTTACAAAGACGCGGAACCAAAATAATTACCAGGACCAATATAGCAGCAGTCAAAAATAAAAGATAACTGTAAAAATAGAGCGCTAATAAAGCAAAAACTGCGTTGCCAATAAAGCGAATAACCAGAAAAAATGTATTTAAGCCCTCTTTTTGAATCAAGTTAACATCATTTTGCAAATATGATTCATAATAATCAATTGGCTTCTGCTTAAATTCTGCCTGCGGGATTAATATTAAACTTGAAACAATGTCGTCACGAATATCGGTCAAGATATTTTGTGTAACCAGTTCTTCAACGTAGCTTTCGAGAAAAGAAATGATAAAAGACGTTACCCATAAGGCAAAAATCAGGATCAGGATTAACAGGAATTTATGTAAATCTTTCGCAATCAAGCAGTTAGCCAGTGCGGTCATTTTGGTGGCTGCAAAAACTTGCAAAATTGAGTTTACGACCAGCAACATAACTGCTCCTAAGAC
>CALYQE010000156.1 GCA_945281075.1 uncultured Lactobacillus sp.
TGGAACGAGTACGTACTTTGGCTAAAGAAGTCATTGTTTCTGGACCAAACAGGCGACGTTAAGATCATTGTAAAATACTAGTTTGTAAATTTAGCACTAAAAGTAGAAAAATAACCGACTAGTTCAATGTTAGCTGAGCTGGTTGGTTATTTTGTCTTTAAAAAGTGGTAGTTGCTAAGTGAAAAGATGATTAAAAATTATTCCTAATATCAAACTGGTATATAGATTTTCATCTTAATTTTGTTGCTAACTTAGTTGCACGACTCTAATCAAACGACTATAATATAATAAAATAATAAATTTTTTATTAAAATAAGGTGAACTTTGTGGTTATCAAAAATATTTTAGCAAAAATAAACATTAAATATGAGGCATCAATATTGCCAATTTAATTACTGGTCAAAGTGAGGTATCCGACATGAAGCTTGCCCAAATAAAAGATAATTTTTTATGGCTAAAAAATTTGACTAAAACCCAGAAAAAATCAATGACTGTTAACTCTTTTTTGTCAGTCGCTTTTGGCATTATTCAGCAGTTTTTAACTACTGCTTTTCCTTCAATTGTTATGGCCTTGCTTTTACAAAAGGACTCAGTTACTGCTGGACTAATTATAATAATTATACTTAGTGTTATCACTGGAATGATTAACTGGGCCCAAGGCTTATTAAAAACAAAAAATTTCTGGGATGGCGTTAATACCCGGATGAATCTGGTCGCTGAAGAGGGACGGGGCTTTATTCATTTGCCCTACTTTAAAGTGATTAACGCTGAAACAGGCCGTGCGCGTCAAGAAAGCGCAGCTTATGGCTATGACAATGATGACAGTGGGGTTGGCATGTTTACGCCTAGTTTAAACGGTTTTTTGGAAAATGCGCTATCATTGATTTTAGTGTGTATTTTGACATTTTTGATTGCGTGGTGGTGCCCTCTTTTGGTACTGATAACAGTCTGCCTATCTCTAGAAATAATTCCTCACTATACTGAAAAGAGAAAAAAGTTGCAAGCCAACTTATCACAGACGTATTTGGAAGCAAATTATATCTATCGAAAATCATTTGACATAGCTGCTGGCCAGGAAATTAGAATTTACCAGATGTCAAATTTGTTAAAACAAAAAGTTGAAAATTATCGAGAGAAAGTAGCGAATCTGAAGAAAAAAATTGCGCGAAATAATTTTAACTTGAAGATAATACTGCTTTTATTAAACTTTGTTTGCAGTGTACCGATCTATCTTCTTTTAATAGCTAAAACTCTTAATGGAAAAATTAACCTTGTTTTATTTTCTTTTTTGTTTTCCTTTTTGGGAATGCTTAACGATTTCATTAAGCAAACAAGTGATAGTCTGTCACTACTTTTGAATGCGGACAGCGATATTACTAAAAGCCGCACCTATCTTGATCCGATATTGACAAATTTGTCAAATACTCCTGTTAAAAAGCAGCCAAATATTAAGATGAATGGGAAAAACTTTTCTTTGGAACTGAAAAATGTAGCAGTCAGATACCCCAATTCGAATGACTATGTTTTAAAGAACATTAATCTCAAAATAAAAGCCGGCACTCATTTGGCTTTAGTTGGACTTAATGGTGCGGGAAAAACCACGCTTACTTTGGTAATTCTTGGTTTAATCAAACCGGTCAGCGGTCAGATTTTATTAAATGGCCACGATATATCTGAGCTTGCTTTAACAGATTATCAAAAGTTGATTACACCAGCTTTTCAAGAAAATATTTTGCTTGCGGACACCCTTGAAAGCAATATTACGATCAAGCAAAATAACATCCCTAAATTGTTAGAAAAAACAGTTGTTAGAGCAGATTTACCGAAAGTAATTGCAAAATTTCCCCAAGGCTTACAAACTGAATTGACACGTTATCTAGACGATGAAGGAATCATGCCATCTGGGGGAGAAACTCAGAAAATCATTTTGGCGCGGGCGCTTTATCGCAATACCATACTGACTATCCTTGATGAGCCAACAGCTGCATTGGATGCCTTGGCGGAAAGCAAGCTTTACCAGAAAATACACGAGCTTTTTAAGAATAAAGCGAGCATTTTTGTTTCGCACCGTCTTGCTTCTACTAAGTTTGCCACCCAAATTATTTTGATGAATAAAGGAAAAATCATCGCTCGGGGTACTCATGATGAATTAATGTCTGCTTCTCCCGATTACCGTGAACTGTTTAATTTACAGAAAAAGTATTACCAAAAGGAGGTTAAAAATGAAAAGAAATAACCACACCTTTGAAATACTGCGTACAGTTAATCAATTATATCCACATATTATTCTTTACCAAGTTGTGACAGCCCTATTAAATGTTTTAAATCAAATACTGGTAATTAGTTTTTTAGGTATCATTATTAACTTATTAAGTAAAACCCGAGCAAATACATTAAATAAATTATTTTTATTCACAATAATTTTTTTACTGTTACTATTTATAATAAAAATTCTTCAAGCTTTGATAGAACAGCAAGCTGAAAAAGGTAGGCAAATGTTAAACGTAAATGCCTATGCTGATATGACGGAAAAATTAACGGAGGTTAGTTACAGTACTTTTATCAGTGCCAAATTTCGCAAGTTATATAGCGCGACCAAAAACGGTCTGGATTTCACTGGTGGTTTTGAAATATTTGTTTCAAGACTAGTAAATAGCGTGGCTCAGTTAGTTCTGACCCTAGTTATTGCTGGTGGCTTATTAGTCAATGCTTTAATCATTGTTCCTAACTACTCTATTTATTTTGTCTCCAATTTTGTCATTTGCGTTTTAATCATAATTCCAATAATGGCTGCTATTTTTTGTTCCAAACAGAGCAATAAAGTAATGCTTAAGTTCTTTGATTTTAATATTCAATTCAATCGTGCACTCGACTATTTTTCCAACATTCTGTTTGGAAATGTTAATTACGCCAAGCTGTTGCGGATATATGATCCAGATGATTTAGTCGCAAAACAAGCTGCTGCTGACATCAATCAGCAAGTAAATCAAGATACGAAGTATCAATTAAAGGCCAATGGCATTGGCAATTTTAGTGACATTATTACTAGCTTAATAATCGGCTTAATGTATTGTATATTGTCAATTCGCGTTTTAAATGGGAAACTTCTTTTAGGAACCATGATTGCTTGTGTAGGTTATTTGGAGGTAATAATCAATAATTTAAGTGCGATGTTATATGCTTGGAATAGTCGAAATGCTTCTCTGGCAACTGTTCAGCAGTACATTGATTTGATGCAGACCGAGGATGAAACTGAGCTAAACATCGGAAAAACAAAAAAGACTGCGATCGCTTCAACTACTAGAGAATTAACGATTGAATTTAAACACGTTTATTTTAAATATCCTGAAGACCAAGAATATATTTTAAAAGACCTGAATTTTAAAATTTTTACAGGTGAAAAAATTGCAATCGTTGGTCCTAACGGCAGTGGCAAGACAACAATGATCAAGCTGTTGCTACGCCTTTATAAACCGAACAAGGGTGAGATTTTAGTAAATAAACAAGACATTAGGCAGTTAAATCTGACTAGTTATCAGCGTATTTTTGGCACGGTCTTTCAAGACTTTACTCTTTTTGCTTGGTCAATCAAGGATAATATTTTAATGGGTGCGCCTTTGGATAAAGCTAAAATGAAGATGGTGCTAAGTCAAGTTGAATTGACCGACAGAGTTAGGCAACTTCCTCATGGACTTGAAACGAGTGTTTCGCAGGAACTTGATGAAAGTGGAGTTGAATTTTCTGGTGGCGAAAAGCAGAAAATTGCAATTGCCCGAGCATTATATCGCGATGCGCCAATAGTAGTTTTAGATGAGCCAACGGCTGCACTTGACCCCGTTGCAGAAGCCAATATTTTTAGAAAGTTTAGCGAATTAACGGCAGGTAAAACGGCAATCTTTATATCACACCGAATGAGTTCGACACAGTTTAGTGATT
>CALYQE010000157.1 GCA_945281075.1 uncultured Lactobacillus sp.
AGTAAAATTACGGTCAATGGAGGTGAATTTTATGCCACAAATCAAATCAGCTATCAAGCGTGTTAAAACTCAAGATGCCGCTAGAAAGCGCAAAGCTGCTCAAATGACAGAATTAAGAACTGCTGTTAAGAAGTTCAAGGCTGCTCAAGCTGCTGGTGCCGAAAACGCCTCCGAATTACATGTTGCTGCTGCTCGTGCTTTAGACAAGGCCGCTTCTAAGGGACTTATCCATAAAAACAAGGCTAGTCGTGATAAGAGCCGTTTAGCTAAATTAGCTAAATAGTTTGACTGAATAACAAAAGCAAAAAGGCAAGAATGATTTCATTCTTGCCTTTTTTATACACTTAAAACAAAGAGTTTTATAAAGCTATCTTCACGGTATTGCCCATTTTTATAATTAAAATCTAGTTTAATGGCAGCTTTAAGCAATTCAGCAAGTTTTTGAATTGATAGCTTATTATTGAGGGCTAGCTTAACCCTGTATGGGTGAACGCCAAGTTCTTTAACAATTTCGGACTCGCTTCTGCCCCTTTCTTTTAAGACTTTAACAACTAAAATCAGTTCTAGCTGGTTTTCAAAAACCGCAAGCAATTGAGCTGGGTTACTGCCTTCTCGCAGTTGGTTTTCCAGCCTTTCAACTGCTTCACTGTAGTTTTGTCTCAGTGCTGACTCCAAAATTGCAAAAACGTTTTGTGCAAAAGACAAGTCAACGTTTCTTCTAACTAAATCTTCAGTGATTTTTCCATCAGTTGCTGCCATTTTTAACTTACTGAAGTTGCTTAATATTGTATCCAGCACCTGATCGCTTCTCTCAAGAAGCAATTGTAAAGCAGAACTTGAAATCTGATAACCCTCACTAACAATTAGCGATTTCATTACCTTGCTGACTTCATATGTTTTTAGTTGCGTATCAACCACATTAAACTGCTTAAAAGCAGTCTTGGTGAGTTTCTTACGACGGTCTAATTTTTCATAAGATGCAATTAAAACAATGATATCATCAAGTTGATTAATATTCTCAAAAATTTGCTGAAGTTTATCCAGTTGTTTTTGATATTTTTTTGAAACCTTGCTGGTCAAAAAGAACGGATTTTTCACCGTAATCACTTTTTGTTGGCTGAATAAACTGGACTCAGTTAAATCTGCAACCAAGTCATCCAAACCATCACTTTCACAATCAATCGTAACTTTGTCCAAATCTGCAAAGCTCTTCTCATGCGTGAAGGAAGTAGCAAGATAGTCATTTAAAAAAGCATCATCTCCCAGTATTAAAGTTTGCGGATTTTTACAATTAGAATTTTTAAATAAAGAAAGTAAGCTCATTTTCTATTCACCAGTGAATAACGTTTGAATTTAGGCTTCGTCCATTTGCCATAAGTCAAAGTAATCATACCACAGTCTTGTGTTGAAACCCATGGTATATGTTGCGATTTAGGCTTTTCTTATACCTATGATTTTGCTTAATATCAAGGTACTAAGTCAATCTTTTTTTATCTTAATTCTAATTCAAATTTTTCCACTACTTATTTTTACTTATATAGTTTAAAAAGCTGCTCAAAATTAGTTATGCCTAGGCCAGTTGCTTGATTGTAAATGGTGCCTGGTTGTCCCGTATAATAGCCATTAGTATTGTTCACTGTACTATTAAAAGGTAAAAACGGACCGTCTTTTTGGGTAGCTAACTGGTAAATTTGGGGATTCCAGAATCCCATCCTATCACGACCTTTTTGGCTATTGATAAGTGCAGCTACTCCAGCATATTGAGGCGTACTAATGCTTGTGCCACCATTAAAAGTTTGCCAAACGGATTTGTTTCCTTTTTCATCTTTTTCATAATGATAAATTGTATAACCAGTTTTATTGTCAGCATTTGCTGATACATCAGGATAATTTCGACCTGTATCTACGCCAGAAAGAAGAGGTGGATTAAAATTGTATTTAATGTACTCTTTCAAGTAATTACGAGCTTTGTAAGTATTTACGCCAGGAATTCCTTTTTGATACTGAGGTGTTTGATAATGATGACTAAAGCCTCCGCTTGTTCCTTGTAATAATTCAGTAAGAAAATCAGGGTGTTTTTTGAATAATTGTTTCGAATTTGCATTTGACTTTAAGTTCATTAAACAATTGCCTTCCCACCACCCCGTTTCAGGCAACTTTATACGACCTAAGTGTTCATAGTATTTCGGATATCCGTTCTCTTTATTTTTAGCGTATTTAGTAAAATCGATATCTGTTGCTAATGATGTGCCACCTACTGAAGTAATCCAAGGATTAGTTGTAAATGGGTCAGAAACTTTTAATGAGTATGATTTAATTCCCTTGTTTTGCTTTATTTTACTAATAGCAGGTATAAAGGCACCTGTATCTCCAGAACAAGCGAAATTTGATATTCCTTGAAGTGCAGCTTGTGCTAGTATTAAATTTAAAATTTTTTGATACTGTGGTGAAAAAACATGGCGCTTCAATAAATATGTTAAAGTTGAAGTCTCAGTCATTTGCCAACTACAAGTCAGTACCGAACACTGATTTTCATTGATAGCTGACGTATAGGCCGAAAGTATGTTTGCAAATGATGAAACTTCACCATTATAAACTCGAACATTGGATTGTGGTGCAACTGAACCAGCATATTCGACATCCATTACTGTTTCATAGTCATCGTTCGATGTCCACTTTTTTGGATCATACCAACGATTAACCGGGACACGAATGCACTTTAAGCGTTTAGAATCTGTAGAAGCATGTTCATGATGCCAAAAGTTTATCGCATTTGAAGGTTTAATACCGCCAAAAGCAATAATCCCTATGCTTTCACCTTTTCCGTTTAGCCCTTCTTCATATAATTTATTAACGTGATAATGATCGGTAAATTTTGACGTGAAACCCGATTCCATATTTTTTGTTAGTGCTGACTTACTGCTTGCTCTGCTACCATCAGAATCATTTTCAAAAATGTATTTTGAATTATGTTCAGTTAAGCCTACAACACTTAAGACAGAAGAAGCTAACACCTTAGGAAAATGTGGATTAGATTTGCCAAATTGCAAAGGATTGTGATGATATTGCGCTTGAGTAATTTTCATGTGAAAGAGCTTATTTATATTGCAAACTTTACCGGAAACTATAGCGCTCATACCACTTTGAGCAACATTTACTTTCATATGGTGTTTCGTCAAAAATCTTTTCCAGTGCTCAACTACACTTTTTGGTTGACCATAGTTTTGTTGAATTTCCGCTGGCGTCTTAAAATGTTTAAATGCAGCATTTTCGGGCTGATTAACCATATACGCTTCTTTAAAATAATCTGATTCATGACGAGGCTTAAAAATAATAATAAATGTTACCTTATCATTATTTTTGGCTTTTAAAGGCCTGGTTAGTTTGACCCGTGGATGCAGTATGGTATTTGTACTACTAGCGGTGACATCAATAGTATTTCCTAGAAAAATAATAATACTAAAAAAAATAATTAAAATTCGCGCTTTTTTTTTCACAAAAACTCCTCCTTATAAAAATTGAACTATCGATATAGCTCACTCATTTATAAGACTTTTACGAGAGTTTTGCAAATAATTTTTAAAGTTTCTGTCCTAGAGAAATTATTTATTTTTGATTTCTTTGCAAAAAAGTACTGAATTTAGGTTTCGTCCATTTGCTATAAGTCCAAGTAATCATACCACGGTCTTGTGTTGAAACCCAGGGTATATGTTGCGACTTGAGTGTGTCCAAAGTTTCTTGATGTGGATGACCAAAACGGTTACCACGACCAGCTGAAATAAAGACTAGCTCGGGATTAAGAATCTTTAAAAACTCCGGATTCGAGGCGGTGCGACTGCCATGATGACCCAATTTAAAATAGTTCACTTGCAGCCCATATTTATGCATAAGCTCTTTTTCGCCGTCTTGACCTAGATCTCCGGTAAACAACCA
>CALYQE010000158.1 GCA_945281075.1 uncultured Lactobacillus sp.
GGTAATCTGGGTGAATGCCTTGTTTCATGTTTATTACTCCTTTGCCATGACTTTCTTGCAAGTCATAGATTAATCGATTAACGTTTTATACAATAACATTTTCTACAGGAGATTTCAAGCTTTATTTATCACGCCAGCCTTTTTACCACCTTGACATCAACTTGGGCAAAATAATTTATCATTACTTTAACTGCAAGCATTTGTGCGCTAGGCTTGGGACTTTTCCTTAATTGTTTCAGCTGACTTTTGCATCAGTTCTTCTTCTTCTGGTGTTAGTTCAAGTTCAACCTTAGCAGAAATTCCGTCTCGACCAACAATTACCGGATATGACATGTAAGTGCCATATTTTTCTTGGTAGCTCGATACTGGAAGCTCCGTTTTTGAATCGCTCAAGATAGCCCGGACGATGCGCACCGCAGCTGCCGAAACACCATAATTGGTGTAGTGCTTGCCTAAAAAGACAGTCTGTCCGCCGAGAACAGTTTCTTTTTCAAGATCGCTCAGATCCCAGGACACGTCCTTAGCTAATTCAGTAATTGGTTGCTCTAAGACTTTAACCGTTGACCAGGCAATAAATTGCGAATTGCCGTGTTCGCCAAGTGCAAAACCACTAATTGAACGTGGATCAACCGCAAATTTCTTAGCGACGATTTTCTTCATTCTGGCCGTGTCAAGCAGTGTTCCAGTACCAATAACGCGTTCTTTTGGAAAACCGGTCAGTTGCTGATACAGATTAGTAATTGCGTCAACCGGATTGGAAATTACCAATAAAATGCCATTAAAGCCGCTCTTTTTAATTGATTCAGTAATTGGTTTTAGCTGCTTCTTATTGTATTCAAGTTCTTGGAAACGATCCCCTTTAGATTCCAAAGAAATTTTTCCTAAAGTGCTAATGACAATTTCAGCATCCTTCAGGGCAGAGTAGTCGTTTACGGTTATATTGACGTGGTGCTGCAAGTTGGACATTGCATCCTCAAAATCAACTGCATCAGCGTTGACCTTTCCTTCATCAAGGTCAATCATTACTAAATCGTCTACTAAACCCGAAACAATTAATTCATGGGCAATAGTACAGCCAACGTGGCCGTCACCAATAATACCAATCTTTGTACTCATAATAAGTTTCCCTTCATTAACAGAGTTTTAAAACTAATGCTAAAAAGCGCTCAAGTTCTTACATCTATATTATAGTCAAAAGTGACATATTATCTTTTTGACTAATTAAGTTTAACTCTTTTTTAAGCGTTTTCAACAGCAATTACCTGAAAATAAAACTTATTTTTTTACATTGAACAAAATAAATTGTTGGCAAACTATTCAGCTTGCTCGATCGCTGCTTTAGTTGGGATCGATGGCTGCGCCCCGTAGCCTTGCACAGTTAGCGAAGACGCTTTGTTGGCAAAAAGAATTGCCTCCCTCAGGTTGCCAAAGTCAATTTTAAGGACACTAGTCATTGCCCCAATGAAAGTATCACCGGCAGCAGTTGTATCAACAGCCTTGACCTTAAAGGCAGGCACTAAACCGGTCTGTTCATGATAGTCATAAAATGCCCCTTTGGAACCAATCGTAATAATTACCGCTGCCACTCCCAGGTCGTGGAGTTTATCGGCAGCCTTCTTCGCCGATTCTTCATCTACCACCTGAACCCCAGTGATCGTTGCCGCTTCTGTTTCATTTGGCACGATAATATCAGTTAGTTTTAGTAGTTCGGATGGAATTTCCGTTAGCGCCGGCGCTGGATTCAAAATCGTCTTGACTCCCGCTTTGCGGGCAAGCTCAAAGCCCTTAATTGTTGCCGCAATTGGTGTTTCAAATTGTGCCACAACATAATCGCTATTTTCCAGTAAACTGCTATTTTGCTCAATATCATTTGTACTGAGACGGTAATTAGCACCGGAATAAATCGTAATCGAATTTTGCCCCTCATCATCGACCGAAATAAAGGCCTGACCAGTGGATTCTTTAGCAATTATTTTGATGCCAGCCGAATTAATTCCTTCTTGCTCAAGCAGCGCAAGCATTTCTTTGCCCGGCGTATCATTGCCAACCGCTCCGATGAAGCTAACCTCGCAACCAGAACGAGCCGCCGCAACGGCCTGATTAGCCCCTTTACCACCAGCAGCAGTATAGTGTTCTTTGGCGTGAATGGTTTCACCCGGTTTAACCATTTGCTTAACGCGCAGGTTAGTATCAAGGTTGATGCTTCCGATAATAGTTACCCTATTCATTTTTTTCTCCTCAAATCTAAAAAATCGTGCTCAAATATTTTCTTTAAAGATAATAGCATACTTGTTCTTTTCTTCACTATGCTTTATGCAAAAGTGAACAACTACATTTTAACAAGTATTTAATAAAATTTTACAGATGCACTTTTCTGACTTTTTATTTTTATTTGCCTAGCCTATAATTACTATTAATTGAAATTGAATAGGACAAGTACAATGAAAAGACAACTTAATTTTTTTGCAGCTTTAGCAACCGTCATGGGAACAATGATTGGCGGCGGTGCTTTTTTTAAAATCGCAAATGTTTCTGCTTTAACGCATAATGCTTGGTTAAGCATTTTAGTTTGGCCACTTGCCGGTTTTATTACATTAATGGCCGGACTTAGCATTGCTGAACTAGCATCTGTGTTTCCAGAAGATGGTGGACCCGTACGCTACCTGCAAGAAATTTATGGTTCAAAAGTTTCTTTTCTGTTCGGCTGGTCATTAATTATTGTTTACTATCCGGCTAACATTGCCGCATTATCAATTGTCTTTGCCACGCAATTAAAAGAAATTCCGTCTTGCCAAAATCTATCAACTACTGTCATCGCCTTAATTGTGATGCTGACAGTTCTCTTAATCAATTGGATTGGTTCAAAATTAAGCGGACAGGTGCAAAAAATTACATTAGTTATTAAGCTTCTTCCGATTATCGCAATTATTGGTTTTGCTCTGTTTTATCGCGGACCCAATCAGCTTGCCAGCGCTCCAGCTCCCCACTTTAATTCTGCTTCAAGCGCGATGGCTTTCGGCCAGGCTCTTTTGGCGGTACTGTTTGCTTACGATGGTTGGCTAAGTATCGGAAACTTAGCCAGTGAAATCAAAAATCCAGCTAAGACTTTAGCTAAGGCAATAATTTGGGGCTTGCTAGGCGTGACCATTTTTTACACCATGCTCAACTGGAGCTACGTCAGGGTTATTCCTTGGAATAAAGTCTTCGGAAACCAAAGCACCGCGATTTTAACTGCGCAAAAACTGTTTGGGCAGCTTGGCGGGACTGTGATTGCAGCGGGAATTCTAGTTTCCGTTTTTGGTGCGATCAATGGTCACCTCTTGCTCGGTTCCAGAATGCCCTATGTTTTGGGCAAAGAAAAACGGCTGCCAGCTGCTAATTTCTTTGGCAAACTCAATGTGAAAACAATTGTTCCGACTAACAGTATGCTGTTTGAATGTGGCATTGCAACCATTATGATTTTTTCAGGTACGTTTGATTCACTAACCAATATGCTGGTTTACGTTTCTTGGATTTTCTCGATCTTATTATTTACTGGCGTGCTAATTTTACGGCAACGGCAACCGGAATTAGAACGCCCCTACCACATACCATGGTATCCACTTCCACCAATTTTAGCCATTTTCGGTGCACTCTTCATCGTAATCACAACCACTTTAACGCAACCACTTTTGTGTTTGATTGGCATCCTGCTTACGCTAAGCGGTTGGCCCGTTTATCTGTATGTGCAAAAAAAGAACAGTCTACACGAATAGAAAGCATTGTCCCAATGGACAATGCTTTCTATATAAGGGTGCTAATAAAATAAATCGGCGCCTTGTTTCTAGCAAATATCTGAAAGTGATAATATTAATGCTTTCTATCTATTGCTATTTCGCTTCTTAATTCGTTTATTAATTTTATGAACAGTATTTACCTG
>CALYQE010000159.1 GCA_945281075.1 uncultured Lactobacillus sp.
GGGGTTGCACGAAATCGGCAAAAATATGTATTGTGTCCAATACCAAGATGAAATCGTCATTATGGATTGCGGAATCAAGTTTCCTGAAGATGATTTGCTTGGAATTAATTATGTGATTTCTGATTATTCTTATTTAGTAAAGAACCGGAAAAAAATTAAGGCGCTGGTAGTCAGTCACGGTCATGAGGACCACATTGGCGGAATTCCCTTTTTATTAGAGAAAATTCCAGAGATTCCGGTCTATGCCACCCCATTTGCACTGTCGTTAATTAAAGGTAAGCTTGACGAACATGGCATACTCAGTACGACAGAATTGCATGAAGAACATGAAGATACTGTTTTAAAATTCAAAAAATTAACGGTATCATTTTTCAGAACGACCCACTCAATTCCTGATACTTTAGGAATTGCTGTCCACACCCCACTCGGAGCAGTTGTTTTTACTGGTGACTTTAAATTTGACTTAACCCCAGTGATGAACCAGCCTGCCCCAGATTTCCAAGGTATGGCAAAGTTAGGCAATGAGGGCGTCTTAGCGCTGCTTTCTGATTCAACCAATGCTGAGGTTTCGCAATTTACTAAATCCGAGCGCTTTGTTGCTCACTCTTTGCATGACATCATTACCGGCATCCACGGCCGAATTATTTTCGCTACTTTTGCCTCTAACCTGTATCGCGTATCAACTGCGATTGAAGCTGCAATTGATACTGGTAGAAAAGTAGCCATTTTCGGTCGAAGCATGGAAAATGGTGTTCAAAATGGTATCGACTTGGGATATTTAAATGTTCCTGAGGGTCTCATTGTTGATGCGAATGAAATCAACCACACGCCAGCAGATGAAGCAATGATTTTATGTACTGGTTCACAGGGTGAGCCTCTGGCCGCGCTGTCAAGAATTGCTAACGGTACCCACCGCCAGATTAGTTTGCAGCCCGGAGACACGGTAATCTTTTCTTCTAACCCAATTCCTGGCAATACCTTGAGTGTCAACCATCTGATTAATAAATTGATGGAAGGCGGAGCTAATGTCATCCACGGCCGCGTGAATAACGTTCACACTTCTGGTCATGGTGGCCAAGAAGAACTAAAAATGATGGTTAGACTTACCAAGCCTAAGTACATGATTCCTGTCCATGGCGAATACCGGATGCAGGTTGTGCACACGGAGTTGGCGCAAGCCGCTGGCGTTCCTGAAGACCATACTTTCGTTTTAGAAAACGGTGAGGTGGTCTGCTTTGGGCCTGAAGGATCAAGAATTGCTGGACATATTCCGGCTGGTGACGTCTATGTTGATACATCTGGTACAGCCGATGTGGGCAACGTGGTTGTGCATGATCGCCAGATCCTTTCTGAGGATGGCCTGGTAGTTGTCGTTGCAACTGTCGACTATAAGCATAAACGCGTTCTGGCTGGACCTGATGTCCTAAGCCGCGGCTTTGTTTATATGCGTGAATCAACCGAGCTGATCAATCAGGCGCAAAAACACATCTATCACATTATTAAAAGTGAAATGGACAAAACAGACGAACCGAAAGACAGCGTTGTTCGCAAGGCAATCGTTGAAAACTTGTCCGATTTCTTATATTCAAAAACTAAGAGACGTCCAATGATCTTACCAATGATTGTTGAGAAAAAATAAGCAAAAGCCCATCAGGGCTTTTTTCAATTTTGAATTAAAAGTAACTAAGCATGAAGACAAACTTAAACATTCACCTTTTAGTCAATGAAACTGCTGGCAATGGCCGAGCAAAGAAGATATTAGATCAAACCGTTTTAGTCCTTGTAAATGAGGACATTGCTTTTGATGTACAAAAAAGCACCTTTGCTGGTCAAGCAATCAAGCTGGCGCAAGAATATGCCGATCACGAACATTCAAAAAATGAAGTTCTAGTAGTGATCGGTGGCGACGGTTCACTCAACGAGGTTCTTAATGGCATTAAACGCTCAAGCAACCCCTTGACCCCTTTTGCCTATTTGCCAGCTGGTACGGGCAACGATTTTGGCCGGGCGGCTAACCTGACCAGTGATCCTAAAAGGCTGATTAACAATCTTCTTGAAAATCAGCAACCACATAAAATAGATTGCGTTACTTTTAAACTACCAGCAATTAGCAAGCGGCTTTATTATTTTGCTAACAGCTTTGGAATTGGTTTTGACGCTTATGTCAATCACTTAAGCAACATTTCTAATCTCAAGAAATTCCTAAATAATATAAATGAAGGAAATCTGATCTACGGACTGAATATTCTGTCCGCCTTGCGCAAGCAAGACACCTTCACGGTAGAAGTTGAAGCAGCAGGCAAAAAGAAAATCTATGACAATGTTTTTTTGGTCACTACCACCAACCATCCATACCTTGGCGGCGGTATTGCCCTGCTCCCAAGCGCACGAATCGATAGCCAAAAAATTGACTCTGTTATTGTCGAAAAATTTAGCTTGAAAAAGCTAATCATTCTATTTATTAACCTCTTAAAGGACGGCTCGCACGTTAATGATCCTCAATTTCACTACCTTGAAGCTAAAAAAATTCGGATCAAAACTACCAAAAATGAATTTGCACAAGTTGACGGTGAAGAACTTCCCTTTGGCAAATTTGAAGTCGAATTTGCCGTAGATCACTTTAATTTGTATCACTAAAACAAGCAAAAAAGAACATGATGTCAGACGAACATCATGTTCTTTTTTTATCTTAACAAACGATAAATTATTTATTCAATTCGGTAGCGGCTAAAGCCGCCCATTTTTTGCAAAATCTGGTTAAGTTCTATAGTATCAAGCTGCTTGCTAGTTGCACAAATGTGATAAGTTCCACTATCATCAACCAGCTTTCGCCCAGTTAGATTAAAGCCATTTCTTTGGTAAAACTTTAACCGTCTTGTGCGCTGCTTATAATTATCTGCTGCAGGATCTACGGGCTCAATATCTAAAATAATTTGTTTACCATCAAATCGTTTTTTCAGGTCATTTAAAACTTTGCTACCATAGCCGTGACCTTGTTCAATTGACGAAATTGCCAGATAAGCCAAATATACCGCGCTTTCACCTTCAATGACAAAAGTCAACCCGACAAACTGTTCCTGATCGTAGACGCCTTCAAAATAAACCGACGGCCTTAAGGCAATTACCATTAGCTGGACAAAGGGAAAACGTTCAACTTTTGGAAATGCTGTGAGGTATAGTCTTCTGACTCTAAAATATGTTTTTGAAAACCATTTAATCTGCTTAAATTCTAAAATAATATCCTAACTTTCTTTTAAAAACTCATCTAAAATGCATCAAAGGAGCCATTTTGCTTTTCTTTTTTAAAGCAATAATTGAAAATTGTAATTCCAATAACTAGCCAAATCAAATTAACCACAATAAAAATTGTATAGCTGCTGAGTGCGACGCCTCTTCC
This sequence comes from uncultured Lactobacillus sp., assembly GCA_945281075.1. Taxonomy (GTDB): domain Bacteria; phylum Bacillota; class Bacilli; order Lactobacillales; family Lactobacillaceae; genus Lactobacillus. The sequence goes on from CALYQE010000159.1 coordinate 3,398, forward strand.
TAAAAATAGGTTTCGAACAATTTCAATGCCACTGGCATAAGGAATTATTTGCTGATAAGGCGTAACCATTGGTTGATAAATGTTGGAAAACATCACCAACAAAGCTTGAAGGATAGTAGCCCACTGCCCCATTCGCTTATAGTGAATTGAGCCCGAAGCAAAAACCAGCCCGATGCCAAACATGCCTAGATTAGAGATCAGCGTGAACACAAATGTTAGCAGAAATGCAATACACAAGTCAAGCAGAGAAAAATGAGCAAAAAAGCTAGTAAAAATGCCGATAATGACTAAATAAACCCACGTGTAAAGTTCCTCAACAATTGTCTGCACTAGATATATTAACCATAAAGGAAAAATAGACTGGGCTTCGGTTTCAAAAATTCCTGATATTTCATCGCTTTCGACACCACTACTACATGAATTTAAGGCAGAAA
>CALYQE010000160.1 GCA_945281075.1 uncultured Lactobacillus sp.
GCTCACCAGTCAATACAGATTTAGGAATGTTGCATGCAGCACTTAAGCTTTGCCAAGCAAAATTAAACAATGTATCTATTCCACTTGTTGGTGTTGACACTTTGGAAAGATCATCTTCGCTCCCAATAAAAGCAATTGATTCAGTATTCATTGCCTGAGACAAATTTCTTACAATCTTTTGGTATCCAACTTCGTCTTCCATGTCAATGATTCTATCGCTCTTAAATACCTTAATCGTAAACTCGCGAAGGATTTTGCCAACACTCTCTATCGCCGTATTCATTACCTTAATTTGGTCTTGACATCTTGTAATGATTGACGTACCCGTCTGGTCATCTTCGAACTTATCTAAACTAATGTGAAAATAACGGCTTTTATCAATGATTATTGGCTTAGTGTTAGCTGGCTCTGGTACCTGATTACCATTGCTATTAATCGTTGAGCCAGCCTGTGTCTGTCTAATTACTACCGCTTGCTCTTTTTTGAAATTGTTACTAGTTGGATCATTGTTAACCTGATAGCTATCAACGTGATTTTGCCCAAAGGCATGAACAAAAGAAACATCGACCACATCATTAGGATTAAGCTGCTTTTCTTCATCAGTAGCATTTTTCTCCTTAACTCCAAAGTTAATATAACCATCGCCATGAAGTCTCTGATAGATTAGTTGCTGAGTCAATACGTTATTAAGTCTAAGCTTATCAAGAGCATCTTGGTACAAATCTTGCTTTTTAGGATCATTAGGAATAACTAAACGCCAACCATTACGTGTTGCGTCTTCTGCTGGCTTGGCCACAACTCTACGAGCGATAGCGTCATGCTTGTATTGGTTGTTTAGTAATTCATAATCTTGTGCATCCCCTGTAAATTGCCATTTCAAGTAATCATAAGGGACTCTAGGATTATAGTTCATCCCATCATTACGCTCTTCCTTGCTGTCATTTCGCCATTGAACCTTAATTTTAGGTAATCTCATTGCTGACCTCCTTTCTAAAATCTAATGATTGGTCTATTGCTATTCTTATTGTTTAGACGTCTAACAGCATAGACCATTGAGTCCACGTTATCGTCATGTGGCATATTGGGGAAACCAAAAATTTCTTCAAGCCAGTCTTCAATTTCTGGCACCCATAACGGATGGGGTACGTATATTTGTCCAGCTTCCCATACAGGACTTACAGAGCTGGCACGTGCTTCCTTACTGTCAGCACCTGGAGAAACCGGAATAATACCAGGTATCTCTTTCTTTAACGTATCAATAATAGCTGGGCCATTGGCCTTGTCTTCAACTAACTTAGCAGTTGCGTGTGGGTAACGCTTAGTCATTGCTCTAATCTCATCAAGTGTTTGAGTGAATGTTAGGCGCTTGTGGCACCAATACGGCCGAAGATATAGATTAGCCTCACGTTTTGCCCATGTTTGGCCAGCAACAAAATCGTCATTCTCCTTGCTTTTGAAAGTAGCATCCCATGCCTGGACTTCTATATCTAGGTGTTTGGGCAATATTGCTACATCATTTTCGGTTAAACCTAGCTCAAGCATTTTTGCCCGGCTAGGAACATAGTAATTAACCCAGTCACGTTTGAAAATATTACCACCCTCAATAGTCGGCGACTGCTGATATAATGCTTCGAACTTGTGTGAGCCCATATCTAGCTTGTGGGCATTAAGCTCATCAATGCTGTGCAATTGTGGGCACAATGCATCCCCATTGCTACGTCCTATTACATCTGTCTCACCGGGAGGGATGTCCTTAGCGATTGCCGGCAGTTTAATTTCTTCCCATGGCAATGCCATCTTGCTTAATAAACGTCCAGCCAGGTCGTCTGTTTGCCATCTGGTCATAATGACAATAACCGAACCGCTTTTTTGTAGTCGTGGATAAAATGTTAAATTCCATTCATCCCAAATTTTGTTTTTTATTGTTGCTGATGCGGCTCCCTCGGCGTTCTTAATTGGATCGTCAATAATTAATAGGTCAGCCGGCATTCCTGATGCGCCTCCTAACATTGAAGTTGCATAAAAACTGCCCTCATGATCAATAATGTCAAAGCTTTTGGCGGTATTTTTCCCAACCCTTAAGTTAAAAAGTCTACGTGACCATTCATTAAAATTGCGTCTGTTTGCATCGGCAAACTGAGTAAACAAGTCTTGTGAGTAAGCACTAATCATGACGTGCTTGTCCGGATTCTTCATTAAGTAGTAGCTGGCGAACGTTTTAGTAATTGTCAGTGATTTACCATGCTGTGGTGGCATTTCCACGATATAAAACTTCTGCTCCCCATCAATTATCTTTTGTAGTTTTTCACAAATGTATCTGGTATGCGGATAGAGTTTAGACATAGGATTTACCAATTGAAAATAGTATTGATAACTACGTCTAGCAAGTTCTTCTTGAGATCCTAATTTAACAGCTCGTTTAATAGCATCTAGTTCAGCTGGACTATAGTTGGTCATCTGATACGTCTCCTAAATGTGATAACTTAATCAGTTGTTCGGTAGTTAGGTTCTTCAGCTTTTCAGCCGAGGAGTCTGTGATCTTCTCTACTTCCTGCGCCTGAGCGGTTGCCAGTTTAGCATCAGCAATAGCTTTCTCTGTTTGAGCTTTAATCAGCGGATCGCCAGGGTTGCGCTTAAGCAATTCCTTCGCAGCCATTGTCCTGTTCTTAATTGACGGTGGTACGTCAACAATCTCGCCATCAACCATTGCTACATCATTAACCTCTCCTCGCATTACTGATGATAAGTATTCAAAAATCTCTTTCTGCTTAGCAATTTTCTTATCATCAATTTCTTTTTTTCGCTTTTCAATGTAAGAAATAATTTCAGGTTTTTTAAGGTTTTCGGCTCCCATTGAGCCAGCTGTTTTCTTGCTATAACCTGCTTTAATTGCGGCGTTCGTTGCATTACCTGATATCAGAAATTCGTTTGCAAACTTCTGCTGTTTTAAGGTCAACTTCAAATACTTATCACCTCCTTTTATGCAAAAAAATAGTCGGATAACTATTCCGACTTATTTGACAAGGTTAAGGCATCCATAACCTCCTACCTACTTTTCATCAAAAAGGTTGCTGAATGTTTCTTGAAGCTTACGGTCAATGATTTTAGCGATTTTAGCATTTCGCTCATAGTAATCGTTAACCACTTCAACTACTTCCCAGTCATTAGCCAACATATCTGTTTGACTGGCAAGCCATGGAACCTTGCTCCTTGGCGCATCCCTGTTTTCTGTTTCCAAATTGGTTGTGTCGATATAAATGTAATCCTGTGTCATATCTAAGCTATCGTTAGACTTCATCAGTCTGATACAGATACCTTTACCATTCCATCCCTTGCGATAGAGTGATTTACCATCCTTTAACTCTCTGATAGCATTTCCAAAGTCCATTTGAATCTCCTCTTTACTTTTCACAAACTAAAATTTACTTTTTTCTACAGAAATATAATGAAATCACTTGATATTATTACCACAAGCATGAAATTAACAATTTTACAATTTTTGATAGTTTTATTAACAATGTGAATAAATCACATTTTAATTATCTTACCTGTTTTTACTCCAATGCTCTGTTGTTTCTTTCCTATGGCGGAAACTCAAGTATCGTCTTTTAAATAGCCTCCACATATCTTGATTCACTCTACGCCAGTCATTTTCAATCTTGCTTGAATTTTCATTCTTTATAAAAGAATCTTTATCAGGCAAATATCTTGTTTCAATTTCAGATATTTTTTCAATAAAAAACTCATCTTTTTTAAGACTTTTCTTTTCAATAAAAGTAATTTGCGAAACTGGATTTTTATATAAATCAAGTA
>CALYQE010000161.1 GCA_945281075.1 uncultured Lactobacillus sp.
AAAAAATGAACCTAATTAAAGGTTCATTTTTTGTTTCTTGCAATTTAGCGCTTTTTCATAATTGGCTGGTAGAAAAGATCTATCAGTATTGCGGCCAGTAAGGCAACAATGAAAACTAGTAATAAGTTCATCCAACTAATCTTGGTCATGGCAATGCCAAGCAAGGCCAGAATAATGGTCAAAACAATATCAGCCAGTTGCGTTAAGCCCACTGCCTTCGAAGGATAATCCTGCCAGAAATAGCGCTTGGTGCGGGTAATCATAATGATAAACATTGCACTTAAAACTAGGTAAACATATACCATGGTAGAAATGGTGCCATGACCCCAGCCGTGCGTATTGAGATAGGCAATCGCCAAAATTCCAATAATCGTCCAGCCAGAAGCTAAGGAAAAAGCAATTTTAGCTAGTTTTGCCATGTTCCAGTTCTCTGGCTTGTAAGTAATATGAGTACGGTCGGTTCCGATCATCATTGTCACCATATTGTTCATGATGGTGTAAATGACCATCGCATTTAAGGCCATTGGAATATAGTCAAAGAAAAGATAACCAAAGGTCAAAATCATAGTCAGTTGAGCCGTTCTGGCGAGCTTGGTTAGTGACCAGGTAGTCATCCGTTGATAAACGCGGTGTCCGGCATCGAGAATTTTCACAATTGAGGTCAGGCCATCATTTAAGAGAACCATTTTCCCAGAACGCTTGGCAACATCAGCGGCATTCGAAACGGCAATGCCAACTTCGGCTTGACGCAGTGCTGGAGCATCGTTAACGCCATCACCGGTCATGCCAACAATATAGCCTTTCTTTTGAAAGAACTTGACCATTTTCAATTTATCTTCCGGTAAAACGTCAGCAATTCCGGCTAGTTTGCTGGTGTCAGTTTGATCGGTGAAGTCATGAATTGAAATTACTTGACCTTGGAGATCAACTTCACGTGCGACGGCTTCAGCAGTTTTTTGGTTATCACCGGTTAACATAATCGGTAAGACGCCGCGCTTTTTCAGCTCCGCAAGAGCTTGCTTAGAGTCAGGCCGTACTTGGTCTTGAAGAATAAAAACACCGGCTAACTTGTCGTCAATCAGCAGGGCAACGGAACGACCAGCGCCAAAATCAATGTCCTGCACCTTAGAATTTGCGGCCTCGTCAATTAAGGAAAGTTGCTTAAACGAACCAAGCTTAACATTATGGCCAGCAGAAGTGGCCATCGAATACCCAGTGCCAGAAGTAAACGGGGTAAAGTCAGCGGCAGTTTTAACTGGTAAGCCCAGATTAGTCACATAATCATCGATTGTATTGTCAATGAGCTTTTTATTTCTCTGGTCGGTTGCTGCACTGGCCAATTCCAGGACCGTATGATCGTCTAAATTACTAAAATTAGTCCAGCTCGATACAGCCGTTTTGTTTTCGGTAATTGTTCCGGTTTTATCAAGCAGGAGCAAATTTAGGTTTGCGGCATCTTGGATCCCGGTTAAATCGGAGGTTAAGACGCCTTCTTTACTCAATCTTGTCGCTTCAAAGGAGTTGGAAAGCGCGAATGTCGAAGGCATGGCCACGGGAATTGAAGCAATAAACATCATTGCTAAAAACGGCAGCATATTAATTAGATTATTCAGATCGCCACCTTTAAAGAATGAGGCAATGACAATCACTAAGGTTAAAATTCCGTCTAAAATGCAAAGATAATAAATGATTTTGGTCAATAACTGTTGCAAGTGTCCAGGGGCGGCGGAATTGTTGATCAAGTTAATTGTTTTACCTGAGCGGGAATTAGCTCCGGTAGCTGTAACCAATGCCAAACCATTTCCCTCAATTACCGTCGTGCCAGCGAAACCAGTATCATCAGCGCCTTTTTTGACCGTTTTGGCTTCACCAGTAATTGAACTTTCGTCAAAAGACAATTGACCGCTAATAATTTTAACATCGGCGGCTAAAACATCACCTGCTTGAATACTGATTAAGTCCCCAACAACTAGATATTTGGAGTCAATGTTTTGCCACTTGCCATCACGTTCGAGTGCGACTTGCGGGGTCAATTTATGTGAAATATTGTTTAAAACTCGGCGTGATTGCTTTTTCTTGGAAGCACCATTCCAAGCCGCAAACAGCAGCATCAGCAAAACAAAAAGCGATTGAATCCATTTGCCTAAAATACATTCGAGTATTAATGCAGCTTCAAGGATCCATGCTGACAAATTCCAGAGCTTAGATAAAAATTCCTTAAAAAAGTTGAACTGCGGTTCCGGCACTTCATTTAGACCATGTTCTCGTAGAAGTTTATCTGCTTGGGCTTGCGTTAAGCCATAATTTTTTTCAGCCATAATTTACCTTCTTTTAAAATATAATTCATAGTCTAAATTAGCATAAAAAAGCTGGTATTTCTAGCAAATGAGAAAAGCAAATGCTTACAAGAAAAGCTGAAAAAGTATTGCCAAATTTTCTTTTTAGTGTATATAATATTAATACACTAGTACACAATTGAGCGCCAAGCATAATTAATAGGAGGTAGAGCCATGTTTTCCAATAAAGTAACGCCAATAATTATCATTTTGTTAAGCCTGACATGTTTGCCATTTGTAATGCATAACTCACTTACAGATCGTATTAATCCGACCGTTTCAGAAACGGTGAGCTATGCTACAGTGCCAAAAAACACCCAAAAATACTATGATGTTCAAGCTTTTAATCCTCAAAATGGCAAAGATTTGTCATACAGGATTAGGTACGTTGGTGGTTATGATCCAACTGGAAAATATATTTCAATTGATCATAAGGGACAATATGTCAAAGAAATTAAATACATTACCAAAAAGGAATTTCTGACTGCCAAACGAAAGAACTAGCTAACGGCATCACCAAAAAAAGCTTGCTTAAAAGAGCAAGTCTTTTTTATTTCAAATTAAAAGAGGGTAAGCTCAGACGGATTTTTGGTCAGTTGGGCAATTTGTTCAGAGCGCGCAGTCCATTTGTTAGTTTTATGTTCTAAAATAATTTGATCTTTTAAATAATTCAAAAGCGGCTTTTTTTCGGGTGCATCTAAAAATAGGTAAGCCTGCGGGACAACGATGGTTGGCAAAATCTCGCGCAATTTTTTAAGAGAAATTTTATCAAGCGAACAAGTTTCAAGAATAGGTATCTCGCAGCCATCATCTTTAGGAATGAAATAGTCATAAATCTCGGCATAATCATCATGTTGAATTTGCTGACCAATTTTTGCCAAAGTTTCGGCGTTGCTCCGAATTGCTGGCGCGCATTTCATGAACAGCTCAATTCCACCATAAGGACCAGTAGTATAGACAAAAGCCTGAAAACCATCTTGGAAAAAACGCTTACGATACTCAATTATTTTTGTGCCCTGCAATATTTGGTTAACGTATTCCGAATGAATCGACATTAAAAGTGTAGGCATAAGGGGATCATGAAAGTCATTTATTTTCTTCAATTTTACGTATCTCCATAATAAACTTAACTGTACTTCTTTAATTTTATCATAGGAAACAAGTTTAGAAAGTACACAAAAAGCCTGCAGTCATTGCAGGCTTTTTAGTGAATTAAAATTAATTAATCTTTGTCAACGCTATCTGGAAATGTAGCTAAACGTTCACCATCACCGAGTTCTTCTTCGATTTCAAGCAAACGGTTGTACTTTTCAACACGTTCTGAACGAGCTGGGGCACCAGTCTTAAGTT
>CALYQE010000162.1 GCA_945281075.1 uncultured Lactobacillus sp.
ATATAATATTTTGATTAAACCAGCTAACATGAAGATGGATATGAAACAAATTAGCGCGTTTAACTTTAACCGTTAAAATTCAAGATAAAAGACATAGTCCAAAATAGGACTATGCCTTTTTCATATAGTAGTAATTAAGTTCTTTACCAGTTTAATTAACCACATTAAGTTCTTTGCCAGCTAAAAAGGCCTTCAGGTTATCAATGGCGATTCCTAGTAGCCGCTCACGTGTTTCGCGCGGTGCCCAAGCAATGTGGGGCGTGATGTAACAGTTCTTTGCCGTTAATAGCGGACTATCAGCAGGAATTGGCTCCTTGGTAGCAACATCAACACCAGCTGCTCCAATTTTGCCATTGTTCAAAGCGTCGGCAACATCTTGCTCGTTAATCAAGCCCCCGCGTGCTGTATTAAGTAATAGAACGCCATCTTTCATCTTAGTAATTGCTTCTCGGTCAATCATCTCAGCTGTTTCTGGTGCTTGCGGCACGTGAAGACTAATGATGTCAGCTTGTTGATATAATTCATCTAGGCCAACCTGTTTTACGTAGTCTGGAAGATTAGTTTTTGGCCGGTGATTGTAAAAAATGACCCTCATTGAAAAGGCGTGGGCAATTTCGGCCACCTTCTTTGCAATGCTGCCAAAGCCGATTAAGCCCATCGTTTTGCCTTGCAGTTCCATTAATGGTTTTGCCCAAAAAGTAAAATCAGGATTGCTGCTCCAGCGGCCCTCGTGAACTAGTTTGTTGTGCAAACCAACTTGGCTGGTAATTTCGAGCAGTAGCGCAAAAGTGAACTGTGCTACTGCATCCGTGCCGTAAGTTGGGATGTTGGTAACAGGAATGTTAGCTGCCCGTGCAGCCGCGGTATCAACTACATTATAACCGGTAGCAGTGACCCCGATGTATTTAAGGTTAGCTGCTTTAGTAATGACGTTCCGGTTTAACGGTGTTTTGTTCGTCAGGACGATTTCTGCATCACCAATTCTATTTAAAATTTCGGTATCATCGTCGATGGGCGTACGATCATAAAAAGTGCAATCGCCCAGTTGCTTAAGTGGTGCGCAGTCCAAGTCACCTGGGTTTAAAGCGTAGCTATCTAAATTTACAATTTTCATTTCTTAAACCTCAAAAACTTAACTTTCTTATCCTCAAGTTTACTATATTTCCAGTAGTAAAAAAAATAAACTAGAAACTAAATGCATTTTAATTTATCTAAGTGATCGTTTGGTAATATTAGTGGCGCTGCTCTTGCTGTATTTTCGCTTTTACCGGTGTTATAATAAGTAAAACTAAATAGATAGTTTATCAAGTGATAGGAGGAGACAAAATGATAGAGTCAAACAAGTCCACACAAAACGTGGCTAATAAGCCGTTAACTTCTTTTTTTAAGGGGAATTTTCTTTTCAGGAATGCAGTATATATGTTTTCACTGAAAGATGGTCGAGAGCTCGATCTTAAGCAGTACCCCGCGCTTGATCAACTTGGATTCTGGATTAGGGTGAATGATCAGACCAATTTGCGTGTATGGTCAAGTTTAGGCCTGCCGCGTTTGACTGAAGAGTTTTGTCAGATCACCGGACTTAAACCAGCTGATTTTTATGTAAATTCAGTTTCCGGCATAAATTACCTTTGGCCGACCGCGCAATAAATTTGCGACGACACCTTCAAGTTAGCCGTCTTAATACTGAAGCCCTTTTATTAAAGTAGATAATGTCAAAGTTATCTACTTTTTTTACATTATAAGGTGATGAATCTTTTGACGAAATTGTTTTAAAAGTTGCTGTTCTTAAAAAGTATCAAACAAATGTCTTTAAATGTGAGATATTTGTCTAGCTTAGATTATTATTTTTGATAAAATATGCTAGAATATGTTTGTGAATAATGTAATTAATAAGGAGGGACAAAATGAACATTGCAAAAGCAGTTCAAGTAACATTTTCCAATGCGGCAATTGTGAGCTCAATTACATCAACTATTTTTATTATTTTGCTAGGCTTTTACTTGCGTAAGCGTAATATCTTTACAGAAAAGTACGGCAAGCTGTTGTCAAAGATCGTTTTAACCGTTGCTCTTCCGGCCTTGGCCTTTAACTCATTTATGCAACCGATTAATGGCGATACCTTTTCGCAAGGAATGAATGTGTTAATTTGGGGCATTGTCATTTATATTATTTTGATTTTGATAACGCCGCTTTCTTACGCTAAATATCCGAAAGAAAAGCGTGACGTTTTGGCTATTCTAACAACTTTTGGTTCAACTACTTTTTTCGGAATTCCAATTGTTGGAGCGGTTTTTGGTGCCAAGGGCATAATGTACAGTTCGATCTTTAATATTGGCTACCGGATCTTTTTGTATTCATATGCGTATATTAAAATGTCCGGTCTGAAAATGAAAGCAAGCAATATTAAAAAAATGTTTGTTAATCCGGTGGTCCTTGCTACTTTCTTGGGACTGATCATGTGGCTGGCGCAAAATTATATGCCACAAGTTGCGGTAAGACAAGCCGTTAATGGCGTAATTAATCCCGATGCACCAATAATTAAGGTTGCCTTTTACCGAATTGATCAGACAGCTATTTGGCTTTACAAACCGCTGCAATATCTAGCTAATTTAGCTTCACCACTAGCTTGGCTGTCAATTGGTGCAACTTTAGGTTCGACTTCATTTAAAAAAGCAGCAGAAAACAAAACTTCTTGGTATTATAGCTTTAATAAAGTCTTTTTGGTGCCGCTGCTTAACCTGGTAATATTAGTTGTGTTAAATGTAACAAATATTTTGCCAATTAGTGTTGTTGCTTTGGGCACAATCATCATTATGATGGCTACACCGACGGCAGCGGTTGCTTCATCTTATGCGATTAGTTTTGATCGCGAAGCAGTATTATCATCTAATGCATCATTTGTGTCGACAGTCTTAGCAGTAGTTGCAATGCCGTTTTGGATCGCCTTTCTCGGCGTTCTTAGTCAAAGCGGAATATTTCATTAATTAGGGGGGTTTTTATGTTTAAAATTGTTGCTTATGGCGTCCGTGAAAATGAAGTAGATTACTTCAAGAAATTAAACAAATATCATTATGATGTGCAATTGGAACCTGAATTGTTAACTCACGACAATATTGAAACTGCTAAAGGGGCAGATGCAGTTTTGTTACGGGCCAATTGCAAGGCGGATGCACAAAATTTAGCTAAATTAAACGAATGGGGCATTAAATATGTCTTCACTAGAACAGTTGGCTTCAACCACATTGATCTGAATGCTACTGCTAAATATGACATGAAAGTTGCTCGCGTCCCGGCCTATTCGCCATATGCCGTGGCCGAATTGGCAATGACGATCGGAATGATGCTCTTTAGACATACTGCTTTGGCAACCAATATGACAAGGCAAGGAAACTTTAGTGTTTCGACGGCTACTTTTTCTGGTGAAGTACATTCAAGTACGGTGGGAATTATTGGAACCGGCCGCATTGGTGCAACCGAAGCGCAGCTATATAGCGGCATGCGAACCAAAGTGTTAGGCTATGATCCTTATCCAAGCGATTTTGCTAAACAATATGTTGAATTTGTAGAGCAAGATGAATTGCTGGCAAAATCCGATATTGTTTCAATCCACGTGCCGTATTTCCCAGGTCAAAATGATCATTTAATCG
>CALYQE010000163.1 GCA_945281075.1 uncultured Lactobacillus sp.
GCCTTGCCCACAGCAGTAATGGCAATTTTGGCGGATTTCATCTTGAACTTTCTGCAGGAATGGCTCGAACCCAAGGGCTTAAAAAAGTAATTTAAAAAATTTGTTTTGCTTTTTCGTATTTAAAACCGAAAGGTAAAAATAATTAAAACATTTGTTCGCTTTTTCCTTGCAAATATACATTAAATCAAAGTATAATTAAAACATATTAAGTTGAGGACTTATTCAAGAGGAGGAAAAATTCTTGGCCAAAGACGAAAAACAGGCTGCATTGGAAAATGCCCTGAAGAAAATTGAAAAAAATTTTGGTAAAGGAGCCGTTATGCGAATGGGCGATAAGGCTGACACCAAAATTTCGACCGTCCCATCCGGCTCACTTGCACTTGATGCAGCTCTTGGGGTTGGTGGCTATCCGCGCGGAAGAATTGTTGAAATTTATGGACCTGAATCTTCAGGTAAGACCACGGTGGCTTTGCATGCGGTAGCAGAAGTCCAAAAAAGAGGCGGCACCGCGGCCTATATTGATGCTGAAAACGCCATGGATCCGGCCTACGCTGAAGCATTGGGCGTTGACGTTGATTCACTGATCTTATCGCAGCCAAACACGGGTGAAGAAGGATTACAGATTGCTGACACACTGATAACTAGTGGCGCAATAGACATCTTGATTGTCGACTCAGTTGCTGCTTTGGTTCCACAGGCTGAAATTGATGGTGATATGGGTGATAGTCACGTTGGTTTGCAAGCCCGGTTAATGAGCCAAGCATTGCGTAAACTGTCAGGTAATATCAATAAGACTAAAACAATTGCTATTTTCATTAATCAGATTCGTGAAAAAGTTGGGATTATGTTTGGTAACCCCGAGACTACACCCGGCGGTCGTGCCTTGAAATTTTATTCCACAATTCGTCTAGAAATCAGACGAGCAGAGAAAATCAAGCAAACTGGCGGTGAAATTACCGGTAACCGTGTAAAAATCAAAGTGGTTAAGAACAAGGTTGCCCCGCCTTTCAAGGTCGCTGAAGTTGACATGATGTACGGCAAGGGTATTTCTCAAAGCGGCGAGTTGCTTGATATGGCTGCGGACAAGGATATTATTGCTAAAGCCGGTTCTTGGTATTCATACAATGAAGAAAGAATTGGGCAAGGTCGTGAAAATGCGAAGAAATACTTGGAAGACCATCCAGATGTTTATGATGATGTTCAACATAAGGTAAGACAAGCATTTGGCATTGATGAAGAATCAGTTGCTGATCGTGAAGATCCTGAAAAAGTAAAAGCTAAGAGAGCTAAAGAAACTAAGAGTACAGAAAAGGAAGCTTCTGATCAAAAAGAAGCAGATAGCAAAAGTAATTAAAGTTGAAGAAATCAACCTTGACCTCTAATTAGGTTAAGGTTTTTTCTACTTAATTGACATCGACACTGTGGTTCATTATTATTAATAATGTGTGAATAATCTAAAAAAATAAAAAAGGCGATAGTAATCATGACAAAGATAATTTTGATTCCCGTCGCAGTTGCTATTATTTCAATTTTAATAGGTTTTGCTATTGGATACGCTGTTAGAAAGAACGTCTGGGAAAAACAGGCTCAAATAGCGCAAAACGATGCAAACCATATTTTAACCGATGCAAAGGCACAAGTGGAAGCTGCCAAGGCCGAAGTTAACGCACAAAAACAGGCTACAGCAGCTTTAAAGCAGAGTGCACAAAATACCAAAAAAGAAAAAATCCTTGAAGCTCAAGAAAAGATTCAAGAATATCGACAAAAAGTTGAAGATGAGTTGAATGTTAAGCGTGATACAATTGCACGCGATAATAATCGTTTACAACAACGTGAAGACACACTGAACCACCGCAACTCTTTGCTGATTGAAAAAGAAACTGAATTTAAAGAAAAGGAAGATCATCTAACTAGGAAAGAAACTGAATTGACGCAAAAAATTCAGGAGGCTGACGAGTTAGTTGAAAGCAGTCAACAAAAACTATACGAAGTCGCACATTTGACGGAGGAACAAGGCAAAAAGCTGGTTTTGAGTCAACTGTCTGATGAGTTAGTGAAAGAACGGGCTGAAATGATTAGAAACAGCAATGAAGAAGTTCAAGCTAAAGCTGATCATTATGCGCATAAAGTCATTATTGATGCGATTCAGAGTAGTTCTGCAGATACGGTAGCAGAAACAACCGTTTCTGTCGTTGACTTGCCAAATGAAGAAATGAAGGGCCGAATTATTGGACGTGAAGGTCGTAATATTCGTTCTTTTGAAGCACTTACCGGGGTAGATTTAATTATTGATGATACCCCGAAAGTGGTTACTTTAAGCGGTTTTGATGCAATTAGACGTGAAATTGCCAAACGGGCAATGGAGCGTTTAATTAAGGACGGCCGCATTCATCCAGCTCGAATCGAAGAAATGGTTGATAAGGCAAGAAAAGAAGTTAACGATGATATTTATGAAGCCGGTGAGAGCGCTTTAATGGAATTGGGGATTCATAAGATGAACCCCGAATTAGTTAAAATTCTTGGTCGGCTGAAATACCGGACGTCATACGGACAAAATGTTCTTGGACACTCGATTGAAGTTGCTAAGTTAGCCGGCACAATGGCGGCTGAGCTAGGTTTAAATGAAAAATTAGCGGTTCGCGCGGGATTATTACACGATATAGGAAAAGCCATCGATCATGATATTGAGGGTTCACACGTCGAAATAGGTGTTGAATTAACAAGAAAATACCATGAGCCAGATGTAGTTGTTAATGCAATTGCGGCGCATCATGGGGATGTACCAAAGCTGTCGTTTATTGCGGAGCTAGTGGTAGCGGCGGATACGATTTCGTCGGCACGACCAGGTGCAAGAAGTGAAAGTTTGGAAAACTATATAAGAAGGTTGACTGAACTTGAGAAGATAGCCAATCAATATGAGGGAGTCAAACAGGCATATGCCATTCAAGCAGGACGTGAAGTTCGGGTAATGGTTGAACCTGAAAAGATTTCTGATGATCGGATTACCATATTGGCGCGAGATATTAGGAATCAAGTTGAAAAAGAACTTGATTATCCAGGTAATATTAAGATAACTGTTATTCGCGAGAAACGAGTAGTCGCAATTGCCAAATAAAAGGTTGAACGTTATGTTCAACCTTTTTGTTTATTGAATGTTTTTCGTTTAGCTTTACTAATACTTTTAAACCGTAACAAGTATTTTTTATTTTATAAATGAGAGCTTAATTTGTGCAAATTTCATCGACCCTGTATAATTAAAGCAACTTATTATGAAAGTAGCCGACTATGTTTAAAATTATTGTTGAATTATTTTTCCTAGTGATTATTCAAGCCGCAATCACTCCTTTTATTCGCAGACTTGCCTTTGTCTTAGGCGCTGTTGATATTCCCAACAAGAGGCGGGTTAATAAAAAGCCAATGCCGACTTTGGGAGGATTGGGCATTTTTGTTACTTTTAATATCGGTACCTTTATTCTTCTCCGTGAACAGTTTCCGACGCACGAGGCTTTTAGTGTGCTTTTGGGTTCAAGTGTAATTGTGTTAACCGGGATAATTGACGATATCATGGAGCTTAAGCCCAGACAAAAAATGTTTGGGATTTTTATCGG
>CALYQE010000164.1 GCA_945281075.1 uncultured Lactobacillus sp.
GTTTGTGAAAGATTTAAGCCACAATCCAGACTGATTTTCTTTTTTATATTTCCAGCAATTGTACTAAAAGATAAAATATCCATCTAACTACCTTTTCTCTCATTAAAAGCAAAATAATAAAAATATTTTATGTGTCTATCCCGGAAAATCAAAAGCGACTTTTATGGTCACTAGTCTTTTTCTTTTATCCGTGAAACATAATCCCCCTTGATTTAATAAGGAATTAATACTAAAAGCAATTATTATTTATAACTTATAATTGTTCTCTACGATAATCTTAAATCTATATTACCAGTATATCCACTTTTTGCAACAATTTATTTACGAAATCAGCTAAATGTTAATATATTAATAATGGTAACTTATTTTCAGGTATACCCTTTTCTTTTTATACTTATCTCTAAAAATAATTGGTATAATAGAAAACAGATTTTGAGGTGATAGAAATGGCATTTGATGGATTTTTCATTCATAGCCTATTAAACAGTATTAAGCCCATTTTGATTGGGGCGAGACTATCAAAAATATACCAACCCTTTGACCAGGATCTGGTTTTAACTTTTAGAAAAGAGCGCAAAAATCAGCAGCTCTTGATTTCAGCGAACGCGCAATATCCACGACTCTATTTGACTAAGCAGACAATTAGCAATCCTGATAAGGCCCCCACTTTTGTCATGGTTTTACGGAAGTATTTAGAAGGCTCAGTTCTGCAGTCGATCGATCAGGTCGATGTTGATCGAATTATTAATTTTCAATTTAGCAATCGGAACGAACTCGGTGATCAGGTTCAGTTGGTTTTATCGGTTGAATTAATGGGTCGGCACAGTAACGTGATTTTATATGACCGAAATAGCGGTTATATTATTGATTTGCTTAAACGAATCAATCCAGATGAAAATCGCGCGCGAATCTTATTGCCTAAGGCAAAATATGAGTTGCCGCCCCTTAATCCGGGGATTAACGGTTTTAAACTGGATCAGGAAGAGTTTTTGCAGCTCGCCAAAGCAAACGAGCCGCTTGACTTGGTTAAAAAAATGAATGGCTTTGATCGCGATGATCGTAGCGAATTGTTAGGTTATTTAGAAGATGACTATTCATATTCATCTTTTACTACTTTTATTGAGCAATTTAATAAAAACCGGGCTTTTGTGTTGGTAACACCAAATAATAAACGCAAAATTTTTCCTTATCTGCCCTATCACCTTGAGCTCAAAAAAGAAAGCACTGATTCTGACTTAAATCATGCTTTAGAAGAGTTTTATCTGCACCAGGCCAACCAAGATTGGGTTAAGCAAAAGTCGGCCCAAATCGAGCGACTGGTTAAAAATGAGCAAAATAAGTTAACCAAGAAAGTTGTCAAGTTAAATAAACAGCTTGAACAAGCCAATAATTCAGAAGGTTTCCGGATTCGCGGCGAAATTCTGAATGCGAATTTAGCGCAAGTTAAATCAGGAATGACCAAAATTGACTTGCCTAATTATTATGACAATAATCGACCGATTGAAATCAAACTTGATGCCGCATTATCGCCTGCGCGTAATGGGCAAAAATATTTTACTAAGTATAAAAAAATGCGCGATTCAATCAAGCATGTTAAAAGGCAAATTGAAATCGCAAATGAGAACCTGCAGTATTTTGATTCAATTCAAACAGCAATTGATAATGCTGAACCGGAAGACATTGATCAAATTACGGATGAATTGATCAATCAAGGCTATTTAAAGCGGCCGCAAAAGCAAAAGCGCAAAAAGAAGCTGACCGAACACAATCTCAACAAGTTTCGGCTTTCTTCTGGTAAAACGGTTTTGGTGGGGAAAAACAATTATCAAAATGACTGGCTAACCCTGAAAAAAGCTAACAAGACCGACTGGTGGTTTCACGTCAAGAATATTCCTGGATCACATGTTATCTTGCAGGATGCTGAGCCATCGAACGCGGACATTTTAGAAACTGCGGAAATAGCTGCCTACTTCTCTAAGGCGCAAGGTTCAGCGCACGTTCAAGTGGACTATGTCCAGGATAAACGCGTTAAAAAGCCTAACGGGGCTAAGCCGGGATTTGTCATTTATACTGGCCAGAATTCAGTTGAAGTTACACCTGAAAGTAAGCGTGTTTTAACAAAAAGAATCAACTAAAAAAGAGCAGTTAGAACTTAACTGCTCTTTTTTTATTTAGACCGGCTGCGTGGTTAATGATAGTGACTCTAAAACATGCAGGATTAATTCTGTTGTTTCAAGACTTGAGAAGACTGGGACATGCATATTGAGTGCTTCGTCTCTAATCCTGATCGCGTCTTCACTAGCGGTGTCAGATAAATCGGTAATATTGACGACCATCACGATTTTGTGTTGCCGAATTTTAGCCAGTAAATTATTTGCTTCGGAGTGAACCTTTGTGACTAAACCAGTAGTAATCCCTGCTTCAGCAAATTCATTGGCTGTTCCTTCAGTAGCAACAATTTTAAAGCCCAAACGGTAAAAACGTTGCGCTAAGGCAGCCATCTTCTTTTTATCTTCATCGCGAACAGAAATGAAAATGGTCCCAAAACTTGGAATAAGTAGTCCACTGGCTTCATAACCTTTATAGAGCGCTTTAGCTAGTTCCGTATCGCGCCCCATCACCGAACCAGAAGACTTCATTTTCGAATCAAAAGTATTTTCGCTATTGTAATCAACATAGGAAAAGACCGGCATCTTGACGTAAATAAAATTATTAGAAGACCAAAGTCCACGAGGATAACCTAAATCGGTTAGGCTTTGCCCTGTTAAAGCTTCCGTGGCGCATTTGGTTATATCCTTGCCTAAGGCCTGGGATAAAAAGGCAACATTGTGGCCAGCATAAGGTTTAATTTGCAGAAGATAAATATTCTGGTCAACAAGTAAGAAATGCAAGGTGAAAATTCCCCGCATCTTTACCTTTTTGACTAAACCAATCGCATAGTCGACAAGACGCTGTTGTCCAACCTCAGACAGGTTTTGCGGCTTGAAAACGGCAATCGAGTCAGAAGCATGTGAACCAGTTTGCTCTAAATGCTCAATTATTCCCGGAATTGTAACATCTTTGCCATCAGAAATGGCAGTAACCTCGTATTTATTGCCTTCAATAAAATGCGATAGGGAAATTTGGTCTAATTGATTTTCTTCGAGATACTTTAATAAAGCAGGCATATCATAAACGACTGCCGACTTTTGCTTAACGCCTTGACTATTAAAGCCCCCGATTAAAATAGGAAAACCATGCTTTTTAATAAAGCGCTTGGCCTCCTTTTGATCAACCGTGGTAATGAGTGGATTTTGGTGCAATGACTTCATGGGTGCTTTTAAGGCGCGCTCAATCTCAGTTTGATAGCTGTGATGGTCATTACCAAGAATGTTCAAGCCATTTGCAGTCAAACGTGCGCTTAGCGCATTGATCTCTTTACCAGAAAATTGCAAGAGGACATCTTTAATCTGCTCTTTTTGCGCAACGTGCAAAATATTTTCAACCGTGATCGGCTCAAAGTAAATCTTATCAGCCTTTTTAAAACTAGTGGCGACTGATTCATCATTATTAGAAATTAATACAGTGGCA
>CALYQE010000165.1 GCA_945281075.1 uncultured Lactobacillus sp.
CGCGCTTTGTTTCGGCTCCTGACGACAGTTATTAATACTAGCAATTCTTTTCTCCCTTTGCAAGTCTTTTTTGCGATTTGTTTTTTAATTCTTAAAAAAGCAATTTGCATGTGCTAACCAGGCCTTGAATGCCGGCAAATTAGCAGCGCTTCTGATCGTTAAATAAACTTAATCTTTTTGCATTCATTTGTTAACTTGAACGTTCTATAATACGTTTAAGATCTTCGAAAAAGGAGAAAACAACAATTTGAAACATCGATTTTTTACTCTCGCTACTGCTTTAATGCTCAGTCTACCGACCTCACTAGGTTCTGGTGCGAGCTTATCAAAAGCAGCAACAGCTTCTTCTATTCCTACTAATAGTCAAGCCGAAATGGCTAGCTTTGTTAAAAATACTTTTAAAAAGTACCATGTCCGCGGTGTAGTAACCGTGGTTAAAGATGGCATCCCGCAAACCATTAGTTACGGCTACGCTTGGTATGGTAAAAGGATAGGCAATGGCAATTCAAATCTAACTTATCCCACGGCTTCCTTGCAAAAAGTGATTACCGCCGCAATCATTGTTCAGTTGATCAACGAAACCAAAGATAAAGATAACTACTTTACGCAAAACACAAAAATTTCGCGCTGGTATCCCAAGCTGAAAAATGCCAATAACATTTCGGTTGGCAACTTGCTGACTCATACTTCGGGAATTACCGCCACCAAGACGGAAATTAATCGGGGCAAGGTTTATTCTGAAGCAGATGCGATTAATTGGGTAGTCAACAATATTAATGCCTCCCCTTCGGACCAAGTTGGAAGCTACCACTACAATAATAGCAACTACATTTTACTGACCGGCATCATTAGACAAGTTACTGGTCAGTCTTATGAAGAAAACGTCCAAAAGCGGATTATTCAAAAGCTGAACTTGCAAAACACTTATCTTTATCAAAATATTCCGAATAGCCTTACTGATCCGGTTTCTTACTACTGCAATGGCGGCAAAAATTACCAAAATGCCGTTCGCCTGAAAAAAAGTCTCGTTTCACAAATACCAGGTGCCGGGAATCTGTTTTCGACGCCTGAAGAATACTACAAAATCCAAGTTGGATTAAGCAATGGCTGTATTCTGAGCAAAAATGACTTTTATTACCTGACACACTTAAACAGTAAAACCACCAACTATTCCGGTGGCATGTACTTAAAAAATAATGATGCACTTAAAATGGCCTATGGCAGTTTTTATTTAATGCATTTTGGAACTTGGGTACAGCTCACGACTGACAATCAAAACGGCATTGTCATGTTTTTAAATCAAACTAATGACCGGGAAAATGACCAAAAAGATGTTGGCTACGAAATTTTGCAGCACCTTAAGCCGGGCGTGTTTGTCTCACGATAAGTTTAATCAACCAAAAAAGCTGGCAATCAACAAGATTTGTCAGCTTTTTATTATTCATCAAACAGTATTGCAGACATTTTGGCTTGAAGTGGTTCTTTCAACAGCAGGTTCATCCCGACCACCGCGTTTTTCTTCGGACCAATTTTTTCTTCCTTAACCGTCTCTTTTTGAATATCGGCTTGCCCTAAATAGAAAAACTGCTTGCCAATCGCATCGCTTTTCTTCACAAAAAGATGTAATTTCATCTCGCTGGTCTTCAGCAGGCGCTGCACTTCATCCGAACCAATATGCCGCGGCGAACGCGTATACCAGCGCAGGGAGCGGCCATCCTCAAGCGTGTTGCGGTACAAAGCGCTGCGGGCGCCTTTTTTTGTTTTCCGATAGGTAATAAAAATCGGCGTTTCGTTCTTATCAACGCGATAGCCATACATTGGCGCAGAAACATCCTTGGGCCAGTTTAACAAGCGGCAGGCATCCTTGCGATCATATTGTTGATAAAGCGTGAATTGCTCCTGATTATCATAGTCGCGATTAAGCGCAAGTCCCGTTTCGATTACGTCTGTTAGCAACCGGGCGAACATTTCATTTTGCTGCAGGGCCTGCCGTAATTGCGGCGACAGTGCGTAAGCAAATAAATCAGGCCGCTCAATCAGGGACTGATTACCATATTGCTCTTTTTTGGTTGTTTTACCTTGCTTAATATCGAAAAAGCTTAACGTTAAAATGGCTTCAACTGAATTTAAAACGGTCGGATCAACATAGGCATTAACCTTGCTTAATGCTTCTTCATAATCCAGCTGACTAACTTGCTCATTTGTCAATAGCAGCTTTAAGAGCACCAGTTCATGCGGCCTTTTCCCGTTTAGCAGTTCTTTCGTGGCAAAAAACAATACGGCATTCTCATACTCGTTCAACTTAACGCGCTCGCCCATTTTGGCTAAAAACTGACCGTAATTCTTTAAGGCATGATTGTTGGCAAAGACAGCCGGTGACGTTGTGCCATAGCGGTAAAAGTCATAGAGCAGTGGCGGACGACCAATTTTCTCTTTTAATTCGAGGTATGATTGGCGCAATTCTTTCATACTGTCTAATTTAATGTGATCAAGCGAGGCTAAAATTTTGGCTGAGGCAATCTGACTAAAGTTGATCGTTGAAACGTCAATCAAGCCAGGCAGCGTGCTTTCTTCGCGTGCTTTGTCCACATCGCGACTGTTGTCTTGGTTTAGTGCGATCGGGATCAAATAGTTATTTTTATAATTACCGATAAAGTCAATGACGGTTAGATACTCTTTACCGGGATATTTACGCAGCCCACGTCCTAATTGCTGGATAAAAACAATACTGGATTGGGTATTGCGCAGCATAATTACCTGATTTAATGACGGAATATCAATTCCTTCGTTAAACAGATCAACCGTCACAATATATTCGATCTTGCCTTGCTCTAGCTCTTGCACTACCTGCAGGCGCCTTTTTTCACTGTCTTCGTTAGTTAAAGCCGTCGCCGGGTGGTTGCGTTCGGTAAAAAGGCGGGCGATTTCACGCGCTTCTTCTTGTCGACTGCAAAAAATCAGCCCTTTAGCCCGGTCACCGCAATAGCCGTAATAATCCAGCTGCTTTAAGACGTAGTCAACTCGTTTGGGGGCAACAAGATAGCGCAAATTCGTCGTTTCATCAATGCTTTCGCCGTTGTCTTCATAGTCCTCAACGCCAACGTAATGAAAAGGGGCCAGCATCTTATTTTCCAAGGCACCACGCAGGCGAATTTCATACGCCAAATTATAATCAAACAGTTTGTAGATGTCTTGATCGTCCATCCGCTCCGGCGTTGCTGTCATTCCTAACCAAAACTGCGGTTTCAGGTAGTCAAAAAGGCGCTGATAGCTTGGCGCCGCAGCCCTATGGGCCTCATCAACTAAAATATAGTCAAATTCGCTTGCACTTAAGCTATGCAGCAGCTCGGGCTGACTCAAGGTTTGCACCGTGGCAAAAACGTACTTGCACCCTAGCTGATGCTGGTGGCCCGTCAACAGACCAAAGTCTTGCCGCTTGCCCCCAATTACCTGGTAAAAACTGGCTAATGCTTTTTTGGCAATCTGCTCGCGGTGCACGATGTATAAAAATTTTCGCGGACAAAATTCCTTAACCGCAAAAGCGCCGAGGTAGGTTTTACCCGTCCC
>CALYQE010000166.1 GCA_945281075.1 uncultured Lactobacillus sp.
AGTTCGTGACCAAACTGTTGGTGTTATCGGTACTGGTCACATTGGTCAAGTATTCATGCGCATCATGGAAGGCTTCGGTGCTAAAGTGATCGCTTACGATATTTTCCAAAATCCTGCACTTAAGGAAAAAGGCTACTACGTTGACACTTTAGATGAACTTTATGCTCAAGCCGACGTAATTTCACTTCACGTTCCTGATGTTCCAGAAAACATCCACATGATCAACGATGACTCAATCAAGAAGATGAAAGATGACGTTGTGATCGTTAATGTTTCCCGTGGTCCATTAGTTGACACTGACGCCATTGTTCGCGGTCTTGATTCAGGTAAAATCTTCGGCTTTGTTATGGACACTTACGAAGGCGAAGTTGGTATCTTCAACGAAGACTTCAGCAATAAAGAATTGCCTGACAAGCGTTTAGCTGATTTAATCGCTCGTCCAAACGTTCTGGTAACTCCACATACAGCTTTCTACACTACTCACGCTGTTCGTAACATGGTAATCAATTCATTTGACAACAACTTGAAGTTGATCAAAGGCGAAGAAGCAGACACTCCTGTTGACTTAAACAAAGAGTTCTAGTTTCATAAATTATCTTTCTTTACTAAACACACTTTAATGATTTGACTTAAAAAGGCATCTTTTGATGCCTTTTTGCTTAACCAAAAATGGCGTTGAACTATCTTCAACGCCATTTTAATTTTTTGATCAAGATTATTTAGCTGATGCGTTAATTGCCTGAATCAAAGCCCCTCTAAAACCGGTCTCTTCTAACTTGGCCACGCCTCTGATCGTTGAGCCTCCCGGAGTTGTTACTTCGTCTTTTAATTCTTCAGGCAGTTTTTTACTGGTTAAAGCTAATTCGGCTGTCCCCAGCAGCATTTGTTCAACAATCTGATATGCCTGCTCCCTTTTAACGCCGTTTTGGACAGCGGCGTCACTTAAAGCTTCAATCATTAACGCAACATAGGCCGGCGTGCAGCCAGCCACCGTCCCGTAAATGCCAAGCAAGTCGGCCGGTACCACGTAAACGCTGCCCATTTGAGCAAAAATTGCTTTAACCGTGGCAATGGCCGTTTCTTTTTCACCAGCCACAAAGCTGGCCACGGTAATCCCTTCACCGATTTGAACCGGTGTATTTGGCACAATTTTCACAAATGCTGAATCTTCTGGCAGTTCGCGGTTAATTTCCTCTAAATCGCCACCGCCGGTTGACATTATTATGCCATGATATTCTTGTCCCAGCTTTTGCAAAATCGAGTTAATGACGGGCCCGCCAACTGCAACGATCACGGCCTGGCATTCATTAAAAGCGGCGTATTCATCAACCAAGTGCAAGTTTAATTCGCTTGCCACTTTTTGTGCAGACTGGTGGCCACCATTATAAACCAGTATCTCTTGACTCGCAGTTTTTCCTTGCAAAAGGCCCAGAATGATCGCTTTACCTATTTTTCCCGTTCCGATAAATCCAATTTTCATGTTTATTCACCCGCCAAAAAAGTCTGCTTAAAATTCGGCTTTATCCGGATCTGTCGCAATTTCTGACACTCCATGTAGACCATTCAACAATTTCATGTCGTCTGCCGTGATTTCAAAGTCAAATAAGTCGGCATTTTCGGCCATCCGCTCACGGTGAACCGATTTCGGTAGTGGAACAAACTGGTTCTGAATAGACCAGCGCAGCAAAACTTGCGCCGCGCTCTTTTCATAATGCTCTGCAACCTCTTTAACGGTTTGATTGTTAAACAAACCACCTCTACCCAATGGGCTGTATGCTTCACTGAGAATGTCGAGCTCTTGGTCATAGGCCACAACATCTTCCTGCATGTCGCTTGGATTGAGATAAATCTGGTTGACTGCAGGACGCACCGAAGCGGTCTTCAATAATTCATCAAGGTGGTGACGTCTGAAGTTGGAGACACCAATGGCCCGAATTTTGCCTGCCGCTTGCGCATCTTCCATTGCCCGCCAGCTCTCAGCGTTAAGCTCTGCCCAGTGCTCACGGATGGCAACGGGGTTAGGCCAATGGATCAGGTATAAATCAAGGTAATCAAGCGCCAGCTTTTCCAAGCTTTCATCAATAGCCTCAATTGCCTTTTGATAGCTGTGATGATCATTCCACAGCTTAGTCGTGACGAACACTTCATCACGATTAACGCCGCTTGCCTTAATGCCCTTGCCAACACTGACTTCGTTGCCATAGGCCGCAGCGGTGTCAATTAAGCGGTAGCCTAGCTCCAGTGCATCCTTGACAGCATTTTTTGCAACGTCACCGTCGGGCGTCTGCCAAGTTCCCAGACCAACTGCCGGGATTTTAACCCCATTATTTAATTGATAAGTATCGGTTAAAGAATTGATTTTTTCAGTCATGTTCGCGCCTCTTGAACTTTTTAATTAAATTGCTTAACTTCTTTTATTAATAATATTTTAACAAATATTATTTACTTTTTAAAATCGTTTTTCAGCAGCTTGACGAATTGCGGATAAGTTGTCACTTCAAACAACGGATGCAAATTCATTTTATTTTTGCGGTGGCGGTGGTTATACCAGACACTATCAAAGCCATAATTTTCCGCGCCCAAAATGTCCGATTGTAGGCCGTCGCCAAAAAAGACCGTCTCACTGGGACCAAAGTTAGTCCGCGCAAAAAAATAGTCAAAAATGCCCGCATCCGGCTTTGAATAGCCCGCCTCTTCAGAAGTAACAATTAGCTCAAAGTAAGTTTCGATGCCGGCAAGCTTAAGCCGGTGGCGCTGCATAAAAGCTTCGCCATTACTTAAGATGGTCAAGTGATAATTTTGTTTTTTCGCAAATCGCAGGGTGTCTTCGACGCCAGGCAATAACTTAAAGGCCTGACCAAAGTATGAACGGTACTCATCCATTACCGCCAAGCCGTCAACTTCGATCCCCAGATTTTCTTTGATAAAGTCGTGAAAAACCATTTTGCTCAGCTGGTCGTAGGTTAAATCGCCACATTCCAGCTGCCGCCAAAGTCCCTGGTTATATGAATGATACTGCCGCTGCAAGTCATCAGTCAGGGGCCATTGGCGCGACCGAAACAGGCTGCGCAGTGCAAAATTTTCAGTATCGGCAAAATCGATGAGTGTATCATCAACATCAAATATAATTTGTTTAAAACGCAAGCAATTTCTTCCTTTCCAATATTTCTCAAGGAAATAATGCGTATTTCTTAGTCTGGAAAATTATTATACCAATAAATTTGGTGTGAACGTTATATTTACTTTATCTTAAATTTATGTCTAGACGCTTTTCTGCTCGCTAAAAAAGACTATAATAACGGCACTAAATAATTATGGCAAAGCACTACTATTTTTTAGCCAGCGCACCCTGGGAAAAATGCAGCGCTTGCTCGACTTGGCTCCAATGCAAAACCCAAAATTGGTGACCGTAAGT
>CALYQE010000167.1 GCA_945281075.1 uncultured Lactobacillus sp.
CACACATCCAGGAGTTTCTTTTTTAGTCCTGAATCTATCTTCAAAATGCACAATAACTATTGTACTCGGTTTTGCTTAAAAAGCAAAATTTTTTTGGGCAAATCGCAATTTTCAGCGTACTTGGTATTAGGAGGTTATTTATGAACTGGATTTATCACATAACAAACTTTCTTATTGGCTCCTGCCTCGCCTCGCATGCTGCTCTTATTTGCGATCGCTTTGAAGAAGGCAATTTCATTTTTGGCCGCTCACATTGCGCCAGCTGTCAAAATGAGCTCAGCATTCTCGATGAACTACCAATTATTTCTTATTTTTACTTGCATGGAAAATGCCGTTATTGCCACAAGGAAATCCCCCCAAAATTGCCACTAATCGAGATGCTTGGCGGTTTAGCCTTTTTAAAGGTTGACTTTAGTCAATTTACCGGCATCTGCAGTGCAATCGTCATTTTCTGTTTATTGCTAGCAGCAATTAGTGATTACGATCACCAGGAATTTCACCTAGCGATGATTTTGCCGGCGCTGCTCCTTGCTATTTTCAAACTGGATAAAGTCTTGCATTTTAAGGCAGCCGATTTAGTCGAAGTGATTCCTGTGGCAACTATCTTAGTATTTTATTGTGCAAGTAAAAAAATGGGAACCGGCGATCTAATCGTCTACTTGATTTTGGTTTTGTTTTATAGCCCGCAGTTTGCTAACCAGGTATTCTTAGCTGGGTCGTTATTACTGATCAGTCAATTTATGCTTGAAAAAAAGAGTTGGTCCAAAACCAGAGTCATTCCCTTTGTGCCCTATCTATTTGGCGGTTTAATCCTGAGGCTTTCAGTCCAATAAAAAACGCTTCTACCTTAATAGAAACGTTTTTTGCTGTTAATCTTGTTTTTCTTTAGCTTGGTCAGCTTCCTTCATCTTTTTCTCAATGTCAGCAATTGAGTAAACAGACTTCGGCTTTTTGACATCAACTTCTGGCTCCATGTCGCGATAGACAGGAAGACCAGTACCAGCTGGAATAATCTTACCAATAATAACATTTTCTTTCAGACCAAGAAGTGGATCATTCTTGCCTCTGATTGATGCATCCGTCAAAACGCGCGTTGTTTCTTGGAATGAAGCAGATGATAAGAAACTATTTGTTTCAAGAGCCGCTTTAGTAATTCCCAGAATGATGCTTTGACCAGTAGCCGGAATACCACCAGAAATAATAACTGAAGTATTGCGCTCCTTGAACTCACCAATATCCATAATCTCGCCAGGAAGCAAGTTTGTTTCACCAGGATCGAGGACACGAACCTTTTGGAGCATTTGTCTAGTCAAAACTTCGACGTGCTTGTCTGAAATGTCAACCCCTTGCATCCGGTATGCTTTTTGCACTTCAACCAAGATATATTCTTCAGTAGTTAAGGTATCAGTTACTTGAATCAGTTCCTTCGGATCGATTGAACCAAGAGTCAGCTTATCTCCACGCCGAACATTGTCACCTTCAGACACTGCCACTGAAGCAGTATAAGGTACACTATAACTTCTCGTATCAATCTTACCCTTAACCGTGATTTCACGCGTATGTTCTGCAGGGTTTTCCTGAATTGAGTCAATTTCACCGTCAACTTCGGAAATAACTGCACGACCCTTAGGGTTACGTGCTTCAAACAATTCCTGCACACGAGGAAGACCCTGAGTAATGTCTTCCGCACCGGCAACACCACCGTTGTGGAAAGTACGTAAAGTCAGCTGCGTACCTGGTTCACCGATTGACTGCGCAGCAACTGTTCCGACTGCTTCACCAACTTCAACTTCTTCACCAGTAGCTAGGTTCATACCATAACACTTGCGACAAACACCATGAGGTGTATCACAAGTCAGGATTGAACGAATTTTGACATCTGAAACGCCTGCGTCACAAATTTGATGTGAAAGATTTTCGTCAAGCATCACATTAGGCCCAACGATTACTTTACCAGTTTGCGGATCCTTCACAGTTTCAGCAGTGAAGCGACCTAGCAAACGATCGTACAATGGCTCGATTAATTCGTCACCTTCCATGATGGCGTGAACATTGATGCCACGGTCAGTGCCACAATCGTCTTCACGGATAATCACGTCTTGGGCAACATCAACCAAACGACGAGTTAAGTAACCAGACTGAGCAGTCTTCAAGGCCGTATCCGTCATTCCCTTACGAGCACCGTGAGTGGACATGAATAGTTCTAGAACAGACAAACCCTCTTTAAAGTTTGAAGTAACTGGGATTTCAAACAAACCACCGTTAGGAGTAGCCATCAAGCCACGCATACCAGCAAGCTGGGTAAAGTTAGAAATGTTACCACGAGCACCGGAGTCGGCCATGATCGTAATTGGATTGCGTGGATCATAGATTTGGGCAATTTCATTTTGGACTTCGTCTTTACATTCATTCCAAATGCTAATTACGCGGTCATGGCGTTCCTGCTCGGTAATCAGTCCACGTCTAAATTGTTTTGAAACAACATCAACTTGTTTGTGGGCTTTAGCTACCTTTTCATCCTTGTCATCAATTTCAGGAACATCAGTCATTCCGATCGTAATTCCCGAAGTAGTTGAACTGGTGTAGCCTAACGTCTTCAAGTCATCGAGGTAATCAGAAGTTCTTTGAACCTTGTAATACTTGTAAATTGTGGCAATTGAGTCTGACAAGAATGACTTCTTAAATGGAGTCGAAATCAGTTCATTGGCCACATCATCGATTTTTTCGTGAATATCTTCGCCAGGTTCCAAGAAGTATTTTACTGCAAGCGGATTGTTCAAGTTTGCTTCAGTTGGCTCGTTAACATAGAAGTAGTCTTCTGGGAAAATTTGGTTAAAGATCACCCGGCCATAGGTCGTGATGAAAATACCGTGCTCATAGCCCTTGGGCCAGGCCTTTTTCGGCATTGAGTCAGCTGACATACCTATAATTGAATGATAATGGATATCACCGTTATTATAAGCAACTGTTGCTTCTTCAGGTGAATTGAAGATCATTCCTTCACCTTCACGGCCCTTTTCAGCCTGAGTTAACCAGTAGTTACCCAACACGATATCCTGAGATGGAGTAACAATTGGCTTACCATCCTTAGGTGCTAAGATATGGTGAGCGGCCAGCATCAGTAAACGTGATTCTGCGACTGCTTCGTCAGAAAGCGGCACATGGATCGCCATCTGGTCACCATCGAAGTCGGCGTTATAAGCTTCACAGGTAAGTGGGTGCAGGCGAATTGATTTACCCGGTACCAAAACTGGTTCAAATGCCTGGATACTCAAACGGTGTAAAGTAGGTGCACGGTTAAGTAAAACTGTTCTTTCCTTAATTACATCTTCAAGTACATCCCAGACATCATCGTCTTCACGA
>CALYQE010000168.1 GCA_945281075.1 uncultured Lactobacillus sp.
TTTTGATAAATAGCTACCGGAGAACCGGTTTGCGCCATTTTTTGGCCAATTTCTTGATAAAGCCAATAACACGGGGTAATTGCGCTAATCGCTGGCGCAACCCCGTATTTTGCAAGCGTTGAATATAAGTGATTGACGTATGCATAACATGTCGGCGCGATTATCGTTTGCTTAACTTCAGCAGCAGAAATTTGCAGCTCTTGAAAAAAAATGTTCGCGCAGGCCAATTTCCGAATCATTTAAATCTCTAACGCTAGACTGCAAAAAAGTTTTCACTTCATGACGATCAGTCCTGTCAGCGATTAGCTGATGCAGTTTACTAAATTCTGCTAAATAGTAACGATCCTGCAATAAATAAAAGCGAAAAATATCCAGCGGCAGCTTTCCATTTTGCAATTCTTTAATAAAAGGTTCCTGCATGCTTTTTTGCCACAAGTCACTTGCCGCTTGCCGCAATTGAGTAGTAAATTCCATTTTTCTTGTCTCCTTAATTACTCAAATACTTTACGGTCTTACCCCAGTCACAAACTAATCATATTTGCTAAATTGGTTATTGTATTACTTGGTAAAAATCGTTATAATTGGAAGCGATAACACGAGGGGTGCCTTTTTAAAGGCTGAGATGACGGACCAATCAAACCCTTTGAACCTGTGAGTTAATTCTTGCGTAGGAACGTGTCAAAATATAATTATGCTTTGACTTCCTCTACGTGTCAAAGCTTTTTTATTGGCTCAGAAATTCAGCGCAAGGTTTTTTAAAAGGAGCTATTATGAAATTAAATCTTTTAACTACATTACGTGAATCAAATCCAATCGTGCTCAACGCCGCTAACTTCGTGACTGTTCAAGATGTTGCTAACGGCCTAAACGCAATTGGTGCTTCACCTATTATGAGTAAAGAAATCGACGAAGTCGACGAAATGGTTCAGATGGCTTCAAGCGTTGCCATTAATCTTGGCACCTTGACCAAACTGCAAATTAAGCAGACGAAAGAAATGGGAATACTTGCCGCCCAAGCTCAAAAACCGGTAGTCCTTGATCCCGTAGCCGTTGGTGCGGTTAAACACCGCCTGCAAACAGCGCAGGCCTTGCTGGAAGCTTTTCCCGCCACGATTATTCGCGGCAATGCCGGTGAAATTGCCGCATTGGGCGGTTTTGACTGGAATGCTAAAGGAATCGATGCTGGATCTGGTAGCGGCGATCTTGACGAAATCACGCGTAAAACAGCCCAAAAATTGCACTGCACAGTAATTGCAAGTGGCAGTACAGATACAATTAGTGACGGTGAAAAAATAGCGCACGTTTATAACGGCACGCCCTTATTCCAGGCACACGTTGGCTCCGGTGATATGCTGTCAAGTATTGTAGCCGCTTTTGCAGCTGTTTGTGCTGATCCTTTTGAAGCTGCCCAAACAGCTTGCTTGGTTTTTGCTGCCACCGGGGAGTTATTAGTTAATGCCCACCGTGAAGTTGGCCCAGGTACTTTTAGCATGTACTTGATGGATTATTTGGCTAAGGTGACGAAAGACGAACTTACAGATATTGCGCAATTTGATTAAGGAGGTTACTAATAATGGCTGAAAAAACAAATTCCTTTCCACAAGTGCTAACGATCGCGGGTACCGATTCTGGTGGTGGCGCTGGAATCATGGCTGATCTGAAAACTTTTCAAATGCAGCATGTTTTTGGGACGGCGGTTGTTGTAGCCGTAACTGCTCAAAACACACTCGGCGTGCAGGACTCTTTCTTACTGCCGCTAGAAATGATTGATGCGCAGTTTGCTTCTTTGGCAGCTGATTTTAACATCAAGGCCTGCAAGACAGGCATGCTGGGAGACGCCGCGCATGTGCACCAAGTTGCCCTCAATTTACAAAAATATGATCTCGGACCCGTCACGATTGACCCGGTGATGATTGCTAAGGGCGGCGCTACCCTTCTAAGTGAAGACGCAATTGCAACGGTTAAAGACGAACTGTTGCCTTTAGCCGACCTGATTACCCCTAACCTGCCTGAAGCCGAAGCCCTAACCGGAATTAAAGTCACTAGTGATCAGGAATATCCTGAGCTAGCAAAAAATTTACAGGCGATGGGGGTGAAAAACGTGCTGATCAAAGGTGGACATTCGAGTGCAGAAACAGTGCGTGACTATGCACTGCTTGCAGATGGTACTGATTTTTGGGTCAGCAGTCCGCGCACTCACACCCAAAGAACACATGGCACTGGCGACACGCTTGCCGCTTCTATTACCGCTCAACTGGCACTGGGACACACCCTTATTGAAGCCATCAAGATCGGCAAACAATATGTTACCAAAGCAATTCAAGAAACAATTCAAGTGGGCCACGGACACGGACCACTTAATCACTGGGTTGAGATTGATTAGGAGAAAAAATGCCAGAATTTAACGCTAAACAATTAAGAGCTTATTTTATCTGCGGAACGCAAGATTTACCAACTGGGAAAAGCTTACCAGAATTAGTCGAAGCAGCTTTAAAGGCCGGTATTACTGCCTACCAGTTTCGCGATAAAGGGCCAAAATCGACCTTAAGTAAGCAAGACCGCCTGCCGTTAGCGCAGGAGCTTCATCAGCTTTGTCAAAAATACCATGTTCCCTTCTTCGTCGATGATGATGTCGAATTAGCCAAAGAGGTTAATGCTGAAGGTATTCATGTTGGACAAGACGATGAAGACATTTCCCGGGTAATAAGAACTGTGCACGGCAAAATGATTGTTGGCTATTCCTGCTCAACCAGTGCCGAAATTAGGCTCGCTGACCAGATCAGTGGCATCGATTACTACGGCAGTGGACCAGTCTTTGCAACCCAGTCCAAAGACGATGCCGATCCAGTAATTGGTCTTGACGGCCTAGCTAAACTCGTTCGTCAAACTGAACGGCCAATTGTCGCAATCGGCGGCATCGAAGAAAAAGACCTGTTCCAAATTGCACATACTAAAGCCGCAGGTGCAGCAGTGATTTCGATGATCGCGCAAAGTTCAAACATTGAGCAAACTGTCACTAGGATGTTAAACGCTGACTGGCAGTATAATTAAAGTATAAAAGCTCCGCTAATCTACGGAGCTTTTTTGATTTAGTTTTATTTTTCAGACGGTAAAATCGGCGCAATAGCACGGATTCAATCAAACAATTTAAGTCTGATGAATCATTTCTTGACCTTTTTGGCTAATCCAGCTTTTTTAAATAAGTTTCATAGACCGGGCACAGTTCAAAGGCATAATTACGATATGTTCTAGTTGCCAACTTATCAGTTGAGTCAAATTCACCAGTTAAAGTCTGATATTTTGCTTGCGCCCAGCTTAATT
>CALYQE010000169.1 GCA_945281075.1 uncultured Lactobacillus sp.
TTGCTTTTTGATTCTACTGCTTGTTTACCAATTTTACTAATTGTTGAAATCCATTTCATTATCATCTGCTCCTTAAGAAATAATTTTAGCATAACAAAAACCGCTTAACTAATATATAAGCGGTTTTTATTCTTTTCTTCACTATTTGTTGCGATACAGTAGCCACTTCTTCAATTCGTCAATTAATACAAGTGGAATCGGTAAGCAAAACAGGAACAGCCAATCAACTGGTAATAAATTCGTTGTATTGAATAATTCTTGCAGACCAGGCGTAACTGTCAGCACCAGGAACAAAAGAATTTCAAAGATGATGCCATACCAAATATTGCGATTGCTGAAAATGCCCTTTTTAAAGAGCGAGATCTTGTTAGTCCGGCAATTAAGAACATTAGCAATTTGGGAGAAAATAATTGCACCTAAAACCATCGTGGTTGCACGCATGTAAACATTGCCGCTAGCTGCTAAAGCAACTGCTGGCCAGCCATTTTGCATGTTCACAAAGAAGTACGCACTAATCGAGATAATACTTGAAATCAAGCCGTACCATAAAAATGCTTTGATTATTACGCTGCGGTTAAGCAGGTGTTCGCTTCTCTTTCTTGGCGGCTGCTTCATCACGTCTGGATCTACTGGCTCCCCACCTAAACCTAAAGCAGGCAGCATATCAGTTCCCAGGTCAACTGTCAAAATTTGCATAACCGTCATTGGCAGCGGAATTAAACCGCCTGAAAGCAAGAACAGAATTGATGGAAAAGCTTCAGGAACATTCGAAGTCAAAATGTAGGTTAAGAACTTGCGAATATTACTGTAAACGGCACGTCCTTCTTCAATTGCTGCCACAATCGAAGCAAAATTGTCATCAGTCAAAATAATATTGGCCGCATCTTTGGCAACATCTGTTCCAGTCATCCCCATTGCAATCCCGATATCTGCTTGTTTCAAAGCAGGGGCATCATTCACGCCATCACCGGTTGAAGCAACAATTTCGCCATTCTCCTGCAAAGTCTTCACAACCTTGTACTTTTGCTCAGGCGCAACACGGGCAAAAATGATCTCGCCCTTTAACGCTTCACGAAGCTCATCATTACTCATCTTGTTTAGGTCATCGCCAGAAACAACCCGGGCTTGATCGGAAGTCAAACCGATCTGGACTGCAACTGTTTTGGCCGTCAATTTTGAGTCACCGGTAACCATAATGATCTTGATGCCAGCTTCATGACAACGCTTGACTGCACTATAGATTTCAGGTCGTGGTGGGTCACTCATTGTTGTTAACCCGACAAAAGTCAGATGCGTTTCTGCAGTCTCAATGGTTAATTTGTTGACATCAGTTTCCTTGTCAATGATGCGATAAGCCATTGCCATACTTCGCAAGCCTTTTGCCGCATATGTAGCATTACTCTTATCTGCAAGGTCCTTATCGGCTTGCGTCATTGCGCGCACCTGACCATCGACTTGAATTTGATCACACTGCTTAATGACATCGCTAAACGAACCTTTGGTAAAAATAATGTTTTGCGTGTCATTCCAAGTATGAATGGTTGACATTCTTTTACGATCCGAATCAAAAGGCAATTCACGCAGTCGTGGATTTTTTACTAAAACCTTTTGCCGATCAAAACCGGCCTTTTCAGCCATAATAATGAGCGACGCTTCAGTCGGTGTCCCCAAAATTTTCGGCTTGCCGCCCTTAATTTTGCTAGGCTGAACTGACGTATCATTATCAAGCGAAGCGATTTGCACCAGTTGACGAAGATCGGGATTTTCTTCATACCACAGCTGCTTATTATTCAGCTCAACTTGACCATTATTTTCATAGCCATTTCCGGTTACTTTAAATTCGTTTTTAGGCGTCCAAATATAGTGAATCGTCATTTGATTCTGGGTTAACGTTCCCGTCTTATCAGAACAAATAACCGTAGTCTCACCCAAAGTCTCAACCGAATTTAGTTCCTTAACCAAAGCGTGCTTTTTGGCCATCCGCTTAACACCCTGAGCTAAACTCAAGGTAACCGTTGGCAGCAAACCTTCTGGAATGAAAGCAACAATCATCCCTAACGCAAAAATAAAGGCTTTCGCAAAAGGATATTTAACAAAAAAGATTGCCGCTAATAAGAAAATCACACCAATTGAAACAGCAATGATGGAAAGCTGCTTGGTCAAGCGGTTAAGCTCTTGGGTCAATGGACTATCCACCTTATTCTGCTTTTGGGTTAACTGGGCAATTTTACCGAATTCGGTATTCATTCCCGTCGCAAATGCAATTGCCCGTGCTGTTCCAGCGCCAACTGTTGTTCCTGAATAAACCAGATTAGTTTCCGCATAACTACCCTCACCTGGGGCATATGCAGTAGTCTTGGATTCAGGGACAGATTCCCCGTTCAAAGCACTTTGATCAACTTGCATTGAGCTGGCGGAAATTAGCCGTGCATCTGCTGGAATCGAGTTTCCGGCCTGCAGAATAAAAACATCCCCGGGAACCAGAGTTTTTGAATCTATTTGAATTTTTTTACCGTCGCGAATAACTTGAACATAAGTCGGCAACATGTTGTTTAGAGCATCGGTTGCTCTTTTCGCCGCCCGTTCTTGCCAAAAGCTAAACAGACCATTAATAATATTTACGAGCCAAATTGCAATTCCTAATTCAACCGTTCCACTCATCATGGCAATTGCTCCAGAAATCCAAAGCAAAATAGCCATCATGCTGACAAAGTTCTTAAAAAAGGACTTCCACTCTGATTCTTCCTCAGACTTTTTGATCTCATTAGGACCATATTTTTGCAAACGATTAGCAGCCTCTTCAGAACTCAAGCCCTTTGATGAAGACTGTAGATTTGTAAAAACAGCAGAAACATCGTTTTGGGCATAAAGCTCGCGAATTTTCTTTTCATCCATTCAGAGTACCTCTTAAATAATAAAAATACTTTTTTTTCCGATAATGCCGACACCATACTTTAACACTTTTTAAAGATATGTCACTATTCAAATTTTTTACAAATGAATGTCATGCTATACTATTCATATTGGCTATTTTACTATAAAAAATGAGATGGAGGCTTAAAATGAAGCTATTAATTGGTGGTTACACCAAAAAAAGAGCTACCGGTATTTACGAATTGCCAGTAGTTGACTCCAAAGAAGGTTTAGAAATTGAAGTGGGCGCCGCTAAAGAGATCATTAAAGTCGGTGGACCGACCTACTTCGTGCAGGATCAGCAGCTGCTGTTTACGATCAACAACGCGGGCGAGCG
>CALYQE010000170.1 GCA_945281075.1 uncultured Lactobacillus sp.
GCCTCGCTGCTTACGCCGCCACCAAAAACAATTTTCGCTGGCCGAAATAGCAGCGTTGCTTGCAAGGCAGCTTGCGCCACGTAATAGCTCATGATCTCCCAAACGTGATTCGTTAAAGGAACCTCGCTACCGGTTAGACCTAAGCGTGCTTCAAAAGTCGGACCGGAAACTAATCCTTCTAAACAGTCTTGGTGAAATGGACATATGCCAGCGAAATCGAGATCATCCGGATGCCTTTTAACTAGCACATGCCCCATTTCGGTATGCCCTAAGGAGCCCACTAATTTGCCATCAATGATCGCACCGCCGCCAACACCGGTGCCAAGCGTGTAATATACCAGTGAATCAATGTCTTCATTTGCCAGTAGCGCCATCAAGTATTCACCATAAGCAGAACCATTAACATCAGTTGTAAAGAACATGGGAACAGCAAGTTCTTTTTGCAGCCTACCGACAAGATCGGTATCGGCCCAGCCTTTTTTGGGCGTGGTCGTAATGTAGCCATAATTAGGTGCTGTTTTTCTAATTTCAATTGGGCCAAATGACGCAATACTAATTGCCGCCAGCTCAAAATGCTTAAAATAGGCTATGACTTTTTTGAGTGTCTCAGCCGGGCTGGTCGTTGGAATGGTCACTTGATCCTTAACCTGATAATCTTCGTTGCCCACGGCGCAGACGAACTTGGTGCCGCCCGCTTCGATTGATCCAAATAACATTTTTACCTTCCTTTAATAACTAGACTTAATCAGCATGCTAATCGCGGCTTTAACCTCTTTAGGACTATGGCTTTTATCAATGATTTTGCGAAAACTCGTATTAGTCTGCAAATCAACGATAAAATCGAATAGCTTTTGAACGCTAAGGTAATCCTGACGAGCGATTGCCAACAAAAACACATATTTAACTTCACTTTTGTCATCCCACTTGATTGGCTGATCAAGGCGAGCAAATGAAACTTTTGACTGATTGGTGGCATAGCCCAGCGAATGTGGAATAGCGATTTTGCCGCCCACCGCAGTCGAATACATTTTTTCTCGTTCATCTACTTTAGCCATAAAATCTTGGTTAACAATTTTTTTACGTTCAAAATTTTTTATTAGCATATCAAGCAGCTGCTGCTTGGTCATCTTTTGCTTAATCAAATAAATATTTTCTTCATCAAACAGTTTATCAATTGCGCGATAAGGGTTATTCAGCGATTTTAAATATTCAGACAATTGTAAAATATCGTTATTCAAGTTGGCCAAATCAATCTGGATCACGGGGACGTGTGCATTAGACAGCGGCACCATCGAAATTAAAAAATCGTTGCCAGCTGTTTTTCCTTCTAAATATTCATCGTAAGTATAGGTTCCGGTAATATTCAAAAACGAAGCAAATTGCGTCTGCAGTTTAGCCCGAACCAATGCCGCTGTTGACATACCTGTGCCACAAATGAGTGCTGCATTTTTTTGATACGAGCGATTATTTTGCCGTTCAATCGATGCACCAACATGAAGCGTGATAAAAGACAACTCATCATCATTTAGCTCTAAATGCAGCATATGCTCTAAAATAGGCGCCGAATAGGCGGTAATCTCGTACGCATAGGGAAAAGTTGACAAAATAACATTTAGTAACGGATTCTTGCGATTGCCGTTAGCCGTCTTGATCTTTACTAAGTTTTCAAGATGTTGCGTCAAGTTGATGCGCAGTTCGCTGTCATTTAGCAGATCAATGGCAAATTCCTTTTTAATATTGCGCAAAAAGAACGTGACCGCAGTGCGGATTTTTTCTTTCGAGCTGACTTGGTCATGATCACTGACACACTCTGGGTAGTTCAGCGCAAAATGATAAACCAGATCATTTAATTCCTGCTCATTGAGCTTAACCGCGAATTCATTTTCTAATTTCCGCATTAGTTTATTAAGGTTGGCAAAAACGGCGGGCTTAATTTTGACCGAATTGCTATTTTCAAGGTGGTAACCCATTTTAATCCGCGAAATGGTTAAGCCAACGTGTAAAATGATGTTTTTAGTATTAATGTCTGATAAGCGATAATTGTAGTGCCGCAAAAAGCCGTGAATAATCTGTTTCAACAATTCCAAATCAATATTGGCAAAAATCGTCTTTTCTTGCTCAGTGAAATCGACAATATAGTTATTCGATTTCTTATTAATCAATTTAGTAATAATAAAATTTCTTTTATTTGCTTCTGTGCCGGCAATTGCATAGTCATCACCGTTTTTGATTACTCTTAGTTCAAATTCGCCAAACTCTTTTTTGATTGTTACCAAGTAAGTGAAAAAAGTGTTATCACTGATAAACAGCTTTTCCGTTAAATCATCCAATCTGACCGGATTATTAAGCAAGAGAAACTGCTCGATTTCCCTGATTCGTTCGCCAGAACTTGATGCCGGCAAGGCACTTTGCGTCATGGTTAACAACTTTTGCCGAGCTTGTTCGTCAAGCTTGTCGAGATAAAAACCCTCGCCCCGTTTATTCTTAATTTCAACGTGTTCATCGCTCAATTCTTTATTTAATTCGCGAATATCCGATCTGATTGTTCTAGTACTAACATTACACTTTTGAGCTAAAAAGGAGGCAGAAACATAGCGGTTGGCAGATTTGTTCAACAAAAGTTCAAGGATATTACCCAATCGTTTATAAGATAGTTTCATACTTTCACTTCTTCTCATCTAATTCATAAACTTAATAACCTGTAAAACTAGTCATTCACTGTTAGATATGCTTAACCAGCGTAATCAGATCAGCGGGCGCAAGTTGATAATTTTGCTCAATGATTTCTTCTAAACCATTAACCACCGTGAAGCCCTGATCTTTGAGGTAAGAGACGTCTTTAGGCTCAGCGGTTAGATTAGACAAACGTAAGACCATGCAGTCGGCAATTGTGTAAGCAGGATACAAAGCCGAAACTTCAACGTCTTGCTTAATCTGCAAGAAAGATTCAGTAGAACTTAGTGGTGGTAAGTCAGCCGGAAATTCAATCTCCCACAGCTTATTGTCTAAGCGGTTAACAAATAAATTGTATTTTTGCAGCTGGTAGCTAACCGACGGTGAATACCAATCCGTCATCACTTTAGTCAAACTATCTTCATTCAGCTTTTGAGCAGTAGGTGCGTATAAGCCAAACGTAAACTCATTGTGGCCTTTTTCTTGAGCCATTGGTGTTGGCATCATAATATGACCAACTGAAGTCGTATCCCCTGAGGCTCTGCCTGGGCGCCATAATAAGTCCGCCTTGCCCA
>CALYQE010000171.1 GCA_945281075.1 uncultured Lactobacillus sp.
CGGGACGTAGAGGTCGCAGGTTCGAATCCTGTTTTCCCGATATTTTATTTACCCCAATTGCAAAGTAATTTAACTTTTGCAGTTGGGTTTTCTTATGTGCTTGTAGTTAAAAAAGAAAGAAGCTATACTTTGCTTAGGCATTAGAAAGCGTTTTGCATATTTTTTAAAAGGGGGGAAAAGTCAATGGACAAATACACGAAAAGTTTAATATTGGGTTTAGTGGTAGGAATTTTTGCTTGTGCTTACAGTTTGCTGATCGATCAGCAAGTTGCTTTTCCGAATCAAGGAATACGGGTCATGACCGCCGCAATCGTGACAGGTCTTTTCGCCTTTTTAGTAGCATTTTTATTAAATCATTTTAATCAGCCCAAGAAATAGGTTTGCTTTAGCGGACCTATTTTTAGTATCAGCTATCCTGCTTTAGAATGTAAATTCGCAACCAGCTCTGGTCTTTGTTATAATGATAGCAATGTTTTTACGTGTCAGTGAGTAGCTTTTAAATCAAATTAATTTACAATTTACTAAAAAAGTATATAGTTGATACACGTCAATTTTAAAGGTGGTGCTATGATGAAAAAATCTTATACAAAGAGTGCGAATCAAGTTTTAGAAATTGCACGTGAACAGGCACAGAGTTTTCATCATCGTTTGATCGGGACAGAGCATGTCCTTCTTGCGATGGTAATTGAGTCTGACGGCGAAGCAGGCAAAAACTTGCGTGCTTGGGGAGCCACACCGATGGCAATTCGTGAAGAAATTGAACGCTACACTGGTTATGGTTCTGCCGGTAAAACAACTTATATGGAAATGTCGCCGCGCTTAAGCATGGTGCTTGCCTATGCTGGAACTTTAGCTGAACGTGAGGGTTCGTCCAAAATTAAAACCAGTCATATTCTGTTGGGCTTAGTTCTTAATGAACAGATTTTAGCGTCAACGATTTTGCGTAATTTAAATATTGATCTGACGGGACTTAAAAACGATCTGCTCCACAGCCTGGGCGAGGATTATGATAATCCTGATGATGGTCAAGCAGAAGATAGTGGCTGGTCTAACTATGGCGGTTCCGATTATAATTCGGCCAATTCGCAAAGCAGCACGCCAACGCTTGATCAAGTTTCCGTCAATTTAAACGAGCGGGCGCAAAATGGCAATATTGATCCGGTAATTGGACGTGACCGCGAAGTTGCTCGCGTGATCGAAATTTTGTCCAGAAGAAATAAGAACAACCCGGTTTTGATTGGTGAACCTGGTGTAGGCAAAACTGCAGTGGCAGAGGCCATTGCGACCGCAATCGTCAATAAAAAAGTACCGCACGATTTAATGGACAAACAAGTTGTGTCACTTGACCTCGGCGGTTTAGTCGCTGGTACGAAATACCGCGGCGAATTTGAAGATCGGTTAAAGAAAATTATTAAAGAAATCATTGACGATGGTTCCATTATTTTATTTGTGGACGAAATGCACACGATCATTGGTGCCGGCGGAGCTGAAGGCTCAATTGACGCGGCCAACATTTTGAAACCATCACTAGCACGTGGCGACTTGCAAATGATTGGGGCAACAACTTTTGACGAGTATCAAAAATATGTGGAGAAGGATCAGGCGCTGGCCAGACGTTTTCAGATTGTCCGGTTAAATGAACCTTCACGCGAGGAAAGCCTGGAAATCCTGACGGGCTTAAAACCTAAATACGAGAAATTTCATCACGTTAAAATTATGGATGCAGCCTTGGAAAGTGCGGTTGACCTATCAAGTCGCTACATTTCCAACCGTTATTTGCCTGATAAGGCAATTGACTTGGTGGATGAAGCAAGTGCTGCGGTTAAGATTCGCGCGGGTAAGGGTTCAAGCAATCAGCTAGTCCAGATTAATGAACAGATCAAAAAAGTGATCGAGCAAAAAAATGAAGCTGCTGTTAACCAAAACTTTGCTAAAGCCGCTCAACTGCAGGATCGTCAAAACAGTTTACAATTACGCCAGACGCAATTGTCAGATCGACTAGAAAAAGCTGCCAGCAAAAAATCCCAGGTTCAACCTGAAGACATTGCGAAGGTTGTTTCGAACTGGACCGGTGTTCCGGTTACTCAAATGAATCGCGATGAAACAAAACACCTGGCTAACCTTGAAAATGACCTGCATAAGCGAATCATCGGCCAGGAAAAGGCAGTTTCAGCCGTTAGTCGGGCGGTTCGTCGCAGCCGCAGCGGAATTAAAGATGAAAATCATCCAATTGGTTCGTTTCTGTTCCTGGGACCAACGGGAGTTGGTAAGACAGAATTGGCCAAAGCAATTGCGGCTTCGATTTTTGGTTCAGAAAACAACTTGATTAGAATTGATATGTCAGAATATATGGACCAAATTGCTAACAGCAAACTGATCGGGTCTGCTCCGGGCTATGTCGGCTACGAGGAGGGCGGACAGCTGTCGGAACAAGTTCGGCGCCACCCCTATTCCGTTGTTCTGCTTGACGAGGTTGAAAAGGCCCATCCAGACGTCTTTAATCTGCTTTTGCAGGTTCTTGATGACGGCTTTCTAACCGATTCCAAGGGCCGCAAGGTCGACTTTAAAAATACGAT
Organism: uncultured Lactobacillus sp.; assembly: GCA_945281075.1. Lineage (GTDB taxonomy): Bacteria > Bacillota > Bacilli > Lactobacillales > Lactobacillaceae > Lactobacillus. The sequence continues at coordinate 2,577 of CALYQE010000171.1, forward strand.
TATCATTATGACTTCAAACTTGGGCTCACGTTCGTTATTTGAAACCAAAGAAGTCGGCTTTACGGCTGATAGCTCCAGTCAAGCAAAAATGCGTAAGGAACGAGTTAGCCAGGCACTGAAACAGTTCTTCAGGCCTGAATTTTTGAACCGAGTTGACGAAACAATTATTTTTGATGAACTAGATCAAAAGCAATTGCGGCAAATTGTGACCTTGCTCACGCATAAGCTAATTGAGCGTTTAGCAAAGCAAGGCATTCAGCTGAAAATATCGCGTGCTGCTTTAGATCAAATTGCTAAAGACGGCTATAATCCGGAAATGGGTGCAAGACCGCTTCGCCGTGCAATTCAAAAAGACATTGAGGATGAAATTGCTTCAATGTTGATTCGCGGGAATCTGGAAGCTGGTGACTTACTCAAGATCGGCTGCAAGCAAAATAAATTAAAATTTGACATTGTTAAAACTAATGAGAAGAAGCTAGTCGGCTCTAAGTAAATTAATTGACAAGCGATTAAAAATTTGCTATATTTATGTCTGATTAAAAAGGCTGATTTTCAGGATTTTGCTGATCTATTGTCCAGCAGAATAATAAAGGACAAAAACGACAATTGTTGTTTTTGTCTTTTTTATGCTTAAAAATCCCGCTTTTTGAAATTGTAACCAAA
>CALYQE010000172.1 GCA_945281075.1 uncultured Lactobacillus sp.
TCACTTTTGAAGAAACTGATACCGCGGCAAAACTTTGAAGTTGACATTCAGGGTGCAATTGGTGCCAAAATTATTTCCCGTGCTACTGTCAAGCCATATCGTAAAGATGTAACTTGGAAAATTCACACGGGTGATCCTGATCGCCGGGCAAAATTGCTCGAAAAGCAAAAACGGGGTAAAAAGCGCATGAAAGCTGTGGGACGAGTTGAAGTTCCGCAAGATGCTTTTATGGCCGTACTTCGAATGAATGATGATGATTTAAAATAGTAAGTTCAGGCGGTTGATCAAAACTGCCTGATTTTATTCGTAGCAAATTTACAATCACTAAAAGGATAAAAATTAAATGATCACTTGGAAACAGCGCTCTGGCAAAGAGTTAGCACCTGAATTAATCAAGAAGTATCAGCTTAGCGACTTGGAGGCCAGGTTGCTTGCTTTGCGCGGGCTTAACACAGATGAGCAATTAGCTTTCTGGTTTAATGCTTCTGAAGAAGACCTGGCTGATCCAAAGCTAATGCATGACATGGATAAAGCAGTCCAGAGAATTAATCAAGCAATCGATAATGGTGAAAAAATCACTATTTATGGTGACTACGATGCAGATGGAATTACAGCTACTAGTATTATGATGGAAACACTTGGCATTTTAGGTGCTGATGTCCATTTTTACATTCCTAATCGCTTTAAAGAGGGGTATGGGCCCAATCTTGATGCTTATAAAAAAATTGTTCAAGACGGAACAAAATTAATCATTACTGTTGATAATGGCATCACTGGGGTTGAAGAAGTTGACTATGCCAATAGTCAGGGTGTTGACACAATTATTACGGATCATCACAAAATTCAGGAAGAAGTTCCTGATAGCTACGCTATAGTTCATTGTAATTATCCGGGACAAAAATATCCGTTTGACGATTATTGTGGTGCAGGCGTTGCCTACACAATTTGCCGTGAATTAATGCAGGATTCGATGAGTGAGCTATTGGATTTAGCAATGATCGGTACAATTGGAGACATGGTCAAAGTATCTGGCGAAGGGCACATAATTGTTAAACAGGGATTAGCGGCAATTAACCAGACCGAGCGTCCGGGCCTGCAGTGCCTCATTAAAAATGCGGGTTTGCAGATGGGACAGATTAGTGCAACCGATATTGGCTTTGCGATTGCGCCAAGATTAAATGCGGTTGGTCGCCTTGATAATGCTAGTTTAGCGGTCAAGCTTTTGCTAAGTGAAAATGAAGCTGAAGCACAGGAAATTGCCGACCAGATTGAAAAATTAAATGAGCGCCGTAAAGAATTAACTGAAGATGTTTATCAGGCGTGTCTGAAACAAATCAAAAGCAACAGCTGGCAAACCAGAAAAACACTGGTTATTTATGATCCTTCTTTTCATGAAGGCGTCTTAGGCTTAGTGGCAAACAAAGTCGTTGAACAGGTTCATAAGCCAACAATTGTTTTAACGAAAAATGAAGCTGGAGTGATCAAGGGCTCGGGGCGGTCAATTACTGGTTTTAACTTATTTGATGCACTTAACCCATTAAAAAGTGATTTGCTGCTGAAATTTGGTGGACATGATTTTGCTTGTGGTTTATCAATGAAAGAGGAGAACATTCCAGCTCTAAGAACCGCTTTTGAAAAGAGTTATCAGGGCGTGCCGAGTCAAATAACGCAGTATTATGATTTTGAACTTCCTTTTGCCGATTTAGGCAGCGACACCATGAAAGAAATTAACGGGGTTGGGCCTTTTGGAACGGATAATGTTGAGCCGCTCTTTAGGATTTCTGATCCCCAGATTAGTAGCTGTTTTTATATGGGAAAAGACAAGAACCATTTAAAATTGACGCTTACTAAAAATAATACCAAGCTTGAAGTGGTTGGCTTTAATAAAAAATATTTGACCAAAGCGCTATTGCCCTATATTGATCAAATTTACCTGCAGTTGGGTGAAAACTGTTATCGAAATCAGGTTAAGCTGCAGGGAATTATGAAGGGACTTGTTTTTGCGGCACCCAAATTAAGTGCTTTTGCGCCAGTGGTTGACCTTCGGCAAGAAAAGTATGTCATGGGCTTTGCTGACCAGTATCTTCTATTTGATGAAAAAAACAAGCTGATTGCAGCCAATCGCTATGATCTGGATCCTGAAAAAATCACCTTAGTAAGTGATTATGATAATGATGATGAAGTTGCCGTTTTTCTAGATGCACCGCATAACCAACAAGAGTTTGATTTTGCACTTAACCATAATTTTGGCCAGTTGTATTTAAGGTTTTTATTGGATCAATTGCCAGTTGAACAAATTCCAAATAAAATGGCTTTTGAACAAGTATTAAAATATGTTTATCAGCATCCGGGACTTTCAATAGAAGAATATCGGCAAGTGGCACCATTCTTACACCTTGACTATAATAATATTTTGTTTGTTTTACGGGTTTTCTTTGAATTAAAGTTTATTAGAATCGTTCAGGGTAAAATCATTGGTGTCAAAAGTCCGACTAATAATCCTCTTACTGCCTCCAAGTATTATAAAGCGACTGTCTCGCAAATTAACTTTGTGGAGCAGCTGCGCCATATGCCAAGCAATGAGTTGTTAACATACGTGAATCGACAATTAAAACTACATTAACTTTTGGGCTTTTAATGCTTTTATACTAAAAGTCTGCTAGAATAAGTAGGTCAATAAGGCTTTTAAAGAACAAGGAAAGTTTTGGAGGTTTTTTCTTCTTATGGCAAACAATTTTGAAAAACACATCGCGAGTGTTAAGGATTTTCCCAACGAGGGGATAATTTTTCGGGATATTACCCCAATCTTGCAAGATGGAAAGTTGTTTCAAGAAGCCACACATGAATTAGCTACCTATGCTAAGAAAAAAGGGGCAGACGTGATCGTTGGTCCGGAGGCCCGTGGTTTTATAGTGGGTTGTCCCGTGGCTACTGAATTAGGGATCGGATTTGTACCTGCTAGAAAGCCGCATAAGCTGCCGCGCGAAGTAGAGCGTGCATCTTATGATTTGGAGTATGGCTCAAATAGCCTTGAAATGCATAAGGATGCCCTTAAACCTGGTCAACGTGTTGTGATTTGTGATGATTTATTAGCAACTGCTGGCACATTGCGTGCATGTAAACAGCTGATTGAAAATTTAGGTTCTGAGTTGGTTGGTGCCGCCTTCTATGTAGAATTACCAGACCTGAAGGGAAAAGAAAAGCTGCCGGGTCTTGATGTCTATTCATTAGTACAATT
>CALYQE010000173.1 GCA_945281075.1 uncultured Lactobacillus sp.
TTTAATGCATAGAGCCATGCCTAATGAAAACGTCCTTTGATATTATACTAAATAGAAAAAAAAAGTAAAGTCCTTTTACCTAAATTATTTTGGCAAACTATGATCAATTTGTTCAAACAGTTTTTGGTTTGAATGGCCATCATGATGGTCAATATAAGAAGCCAGATCACGCGCAAAACTATCAGGTTCTCCGACGTATTTTCCTAGCTTCGGATACAAACTACCTAAAATCAGGTTTACTTCACCCAAAACTGCTGGTAATTGGCTTGGCCGCTGATAATATTTGCTGCCGATACTGGAAATAACCTCGCGGTAAATGGGATCTTTTTCTAGCAAGTTGATCTTGGCTGGAATAAATTTTTCAGGCTGACCAAGAATTAAAATGCTGATTTGCTCTTCACTTCCCAGGCGCGCTAAATCTTCGCATAAGACTAATCGCACGGCAAAGTTAAGACTCGGGTCAAGCAACAAGCTCTGGGCAAAGTTGGTAAAATTTGTCAGGCTCAGTTTAAATAGTTGCTCATAATCATATTTAGTTGGCTGCTCTTTTTGACGAAAATCCTGCATTATTTTTTGCTGAACGTCCTCAGCCACAGGGGTGGTCGTGATCACCCATTGACCATGGCTCAAATTTTTGACTTGCAACGTTTCGATTAAAAAACTATTTGCTTGTAAAATCTTGCTATACTCATTAAAAATGGCCTGATCAGAGAACAGGTCATTTTCTTCTTTAATCAAAGTATAAGCCGAATAAGGCTGCTTATTTTTTAAATAGAGTTCACAAAGAAAAATAACGACTTCTTGATTAGCACCAATTCTCAATGCCTCTTCTGCATTCTGAATCGCTAATTCAAGATTATTTTCTTCTTCAGCTTTTTTGGCAAGATTCAGTAAATTTTTCTGACTTAGAGAAGTCATTCTTGCTCCTTCTTCACGATTTTTTTGACCAGTTTTATTGACATCAACCGGATGATGGCTGCTCTTAATCCTGACTATTTTCCGCCTTGCCGTTACGTTTTTGCATTGCGCGATGACGATTTTGGTTAACCTCCATCACAACCGGCAGCACAACTGGTCGCCGATTAGTTTTCTTGTACAAAAACTTTTCAAGATCATTACGAACGTCCTGCTTGATCTCAGTCCAATCAAATTTCTTATGTTCAAAGTTGTTATTAATCGTGGTCTTGATTAATTCAATACTATCATGCATCAGCTTATGGTTTGCCTTGATGTACACAAAACCACGACTGGTAACTTGAGGCTGAGCGATGATCTTTTTCTTGCGGCGATCAATGGTAACAACCGCAATAAAGATGCCGTCGTCGGATAACACTTCCCGATCTCTTAACACGATATTGCCAACATCACCAATACCAGAGCCATCAATCATAATGTCTTCACCCGGTACAGGATCAGTTAAGTAGAATTTCTTTTGCTTGAAATCGTAATTCAGACAATCACCATTTTTAGTGATGAGAATGTGATCATTCTCTAAACCTGTCCGCAGTGCCAAGTTTTTATGAACTTCCATTAAACGGTATTCACCAATTACAGGAATCAAAAATTGCGGCTTCAAGATATCAATCAGCATCTGTAAATCGCGACCAGTCGCATGACCACTGGTGTTTTTAGCACGACCTAATTCCACCACCATGCCACCCGCGCGAAAGACCAAGTCACTTGTTTGCGCTACTAGTGTTTCCACGGCATGCGAAGGTGTAGTTGCAATAAAGACAAGGTCACCTTCATGAATTGAAATCATGCTGTGGCGTTTTTTAGCCATCTTTTGCAAGGAATTCAGCGGTTCTCCCATTTGGCCGGTTTCTAAAATTACCAGCTTATTATCAGGTGTCGTCTTGAGATCCTTCACGCGAATCAACAGATTTTTCGGAACCCGCAAATAACCTAAGTCCATTGCTGTTCGGACAATTTTTGCTACATCCCGACCGGTTAAAAGAACATGACGGCCAGTTTCATGAGCAGCATCTAAAACTTCTTGAATTCTAATTAGGTTTGAAGCCTTGGCAGCTACGATTACGCGGCCCTTGGCATTCCGAAACACATTTGTTACATATTCGCCAATTTCTTGTTCGGAAACATTTGGCGAAGCCGCTTCAGCATTTGATGAATCACTTAAAAGTGCTAAGACATTTTTCCGCGCAATTTCTGCCAACCGGTCCAGATCAGTCCGGTACTTTGGTGCTGCTGAAGGATCAAACTTAAAGTCACCTGTATACACGACTTCGCCTGCAGGCGTGTGCACATCGATTCCTAGTGAATCTGGGATTGAATGCGTAGTTTGGAAAAATGAAATGTTAGCATTCTTAAATTCAATTTCTGTGTCTGCATCAATCACATGGAAAAGACTATTTTTCAAATGCTTATTTTCACGCTTGACCGTAATTTTGGCCAGTTCAATTGTTAATTGCGAACCAAAAACCGGGATATCGTAGTCCCGTAAAATATAAGGCAAAGCACCGATTGAATCAGCGTGGCCGTGTGTTAAAAAGATGCCGACAACCTGATCGCCAAATTGTTCAAAAAAATCAAGATCTGGGATTACCAGATCGATTCCAAACAATGAGCTATCAGGATACTTTAAACCAGCATCAAGAACAAAAATTTCATCATTAACTTGAACGGCGAACATATCCTTACCTTGTTCACGAACACCGCTCAAAATCATTATCTTAACTTGATCAGTCATTTTAATTCCTTTTCTCTTATTTGCTATTCAGTTGTTAATTTATGGATCATTACGATCACAACGTAAAAAGTATTTTTTCATATTCTAGCATAAAATCCTTTTAGACAAAACAAAAAGCCAGTTCTTTTCGAACTGACTTTTCAAGTTAAACCAATTTAAGCTTAACGACGCAAACCTAATCTCTTGATTAGTTCACGGTAACGATTGATGTCGTTATCTTGTAAATAACGAAGCAAGTTACGACGGTGACCAATCTTCTTCAAAAGACCAACATATGAGTGGTGATCATGAGAATGTTGTCTCATGTGTTCAGTTAAATTGTTAATATCTTTAGTTAAGATTGCAACTTGTACTTCAGTTGAGCCAGTATCGCCTTCATGAGTAGCAAATTGCTTAATAATTTCATCTTTTTCAGCTTTTGAAATTGCCATAATATTCACCTTTCACTATAATAAATTGCCGTTAACAACGTTAACCGTCAGGTGTGAGCGAGCAAACAGCGTT
>CALYQE010000174.1 GCA_945281075.1 uncultured Lactobacillus sp.
AAGTCAATATTAGCTTGTTAAAATAAAACTTAAAGGCCTAAGGACCTTTTTTAGGTAGTGAAACAATAAGGAAAAGTAAAAATGAATAAAATCAAAAAACATGGTCAGTCCAAAAAGGCGCTTATTGTTGGCTTGGCAACTTCTGCGGTTGCATTTTTAGCTACTAGTCCGCAGCTGGTAAAAGCTGATAAGTTGTCTTGCAGTCAGCGGATTAGCAAAAGCTCAACTGTCTTGGACAGGCAAGCAAAGTCCACCACTAAAAGCATTCGTGCTGTTAAAAGAGCAGAGCCGGCACTTAGCAAAAAACAGTCTGCTGCTTTTAGCACTAAAAGCTCTGTTTCTATCAAAGCAGCTGACGAAGCGACAGTAAGTAATGATTCTCAGGCTGACGCCAACGTCAAAACTGCTAATAGCTCGGCAATAACTGAAAAAGACCTCGCTACTAAAACAAGTGCTACGGTTGCATGGAATGAAAATTCTCAACTGGAATATGAAAACGGTACGCTGACAATCTCTAGCAACGGCCAAGCTGTGATTAATCCGGTTCAAATTGAGCGCGCACTTTCGGCTGACGGTAAAGTTTCAGGTGACGCTGTAACTAGAATTGTGGTTAAGGACAATTTAGTTCTCAGTGGATCAGTTCAGAGTCTGTTTGCCAATTTGCCCAACTTAACTGCTATTTCGGGGCTTGAAAAGCTTGATACTCGGCAAGTAAACGACATGAGCTACATGTTTTCGCAAACAGCCGTAACCAACTTAAATCTTACTAGCTTTAACACGGAAAATGTCACAACCATGGAGCACATGTTTGCCGACTGCACGCAACTTGAAAGCCTAGATTTAACCAATTTTGATACTAAAGCAGTGCGCGATAGCGGCATGAATTCCATGTTTAATAATTGTTCAGCGTTGTCTAGCTTAAACATTGCCAGCTTTAATACCGAAGGCTTGACCAGCTTGGACGAAATGTTTTCGAACTGCCATCAGTTGACTAGGCTTGATGTTAGTCATTTTAATACCAAGAAAGTAACAAGTATGAGAAGCATGTTTTATGGTTGTTCCTCATTAACTAGCTTGGATGTTAGCGGGTTTGATACTAAAAGCGTTGATTCTGTCTATGGGATGTTTGCTGGCTGTGAAAATTTGCATAGCTTGGATCTGCGTAATTTTGATCTAGAAAAGGCCGCTGCTAATTCTTACGGTACGGCTGGCATGTTAAGTGGTCTCACCAAGCTAAACACGATTGCGCTTGGTGAGCATTCCAAGTTGTATCAAACCTGGTTTAATACACCCGGCACATGGCAAAATGTTGGCACTGGCACCGAAACCAATCCGCAAGGCAATATTAAGCGCAGCTCTTCTGAAATGCAAAACGATTTTGATCCAGCTACTGAACATGACACATTTGTGCGTGTGGGCACCGTGCAAGTTGACTTTGAAACCAGTGATGGGCAAAAGATCCCCCGCGTTAATAGCGAAGAAGTTAAGGGTAAAACGGGAGAATTAGGTACAATTGCTGCCAAATCGATTCAAGGATATAAAGTAGTTGATAAGCGAATAGTAAAACCGCAGCCGGATGGAGGAGTAGAATTACAAGAAGTTGACGAAGATCCAACTAACCTAGCAGATCCAGATGATCCAAACGACCCAACCAAATTTAATACTTATTTCGGAGATTTCGGCGAAGACCAAAAGGTTACCTTTATTTATCAGCCCGATCCTACGGAAACAGTTGCTAATGGGCAAATCACGGTTAGCTATCAGGACGAAAAAGGCAATCGGCTCCAGGAAGACCAAATTCTGAGGGGTAAAATTGGCGAGCACTATCAAACGCAAGCTAAAAGTTTTCCGGATTACTTACTGGTCAATCTTCCCAGCAATGCTTCGGGAACCTATACAGAGAGCCCGCAAACCGTAAAATATGTTTATCGGAAAATAATACCTGCTGATGTTGCCACTGCGACGGTTATTGTGCGCTATCAAGATGAGCAGCAACATGATCTCTTACCAGCAGAACAGGTGAATGGCAATGTCGGTGACGGTTATGCGGTATCTGCCAAAGAAATTAACGGCTATACTTTAAAATTTCGACCAAACAATGAAGTGGGTTTTTTCAGTTTAGAACCACAGATAGTCGTTTATGTTTACGCGAAAAATGCCCCGGATGCGCCCGAATCGACTGCTCCTGAACCGCTTCAACCGGATAAGCATCATCAAGATCAGGGCAAGTATGATCCTCGTAACCCTCATGATCAAGATCAGCCTGAGCCGTTTGGTTCGCCCAAACAAAGGCAAGTCAAAGAAATTGATGATGTAAAGAAGGACGACAAAACACTGCCTCGAACTGATAATGACCAACAAGAGCAAACCGCGCTGCTCTTGTTAGGCGTGTTGTCAACGTTTACCAGCGCAATTGTAGCCTGGTTCAAACGCAGAAGGAATAGTTAAAAGCAAGATAAGCCTGAAAAGATCAAATTCAGGCTTTTTGTGTGCGAAAAAAGCCTACCTAGAAAACGCTTTTATGATTAGTTATAATTAAGGAGATTCAGTGAAAAACGACGAACGCTTTAACATTAAGTATTTTTTAGGGGGAGAAAAACGGATGATAGAACGACAGAGAATGGCTTTAAAGCCCAAAGAACAGCTAGTTACGCGGCTCTTTTTGTCAGCGAAGCTAAAACAGAATTTAACCGTTCTTTCCTATAATACTTATGAGTTAGTTAATGCACTTAAAGACCTGAGTGAAAGCAATCCCTTTGTTAGTTTGCGCGAGCCCCAAAATGAAAGTTATGATCTGGAGTGGCTTAAAGACAACGAAAGTGAAAGCCTGGTAGACCATTTGCTCATGCAGGTGCGGTTAAGCAATTGGTCGACTTCAGAGCAAAAGGCCGTCAAGCTCTTGATTTATCATTTGGCTGAGGATGGCTACTTGCGCACTGACCTGGCCGAAATTGAACAACAAGCGGAATTTTCCCTTCAAGAGCTGCAAAAAGCTAGGCAGTTGCTGCAGAGCCTTGATCCCTGCGGTATTGGCGCAAAAGATTTAAACGAATGCCTGTTGCTTCAGGCTCAACAAAAGGATCATTTTGATCCGGTAGCGCTACAAATATTGGAGGATGATGACTTAGAAATGTTGGCTGATCCAAAAAAGTGGTCGACGTCTTTGTTCTCAGCGCAGCAGCTGACTGCTGCCTTG
>CALYQE010000175.1 GCA_945281075.1 uncultured Lactobacillus sp.
ACAGCCTTAGCGAATATGAAATAATGTTAACGTTCAATTCTAGGGGTTAACTTCACATAGATTCGGCGGTTTTTGTTTGACTTTCAAAATATTTATTTGAGCAACTTAATTTGCTGATACTCACATTTTTGACGTCAAAATGAAAAAAGTATGATACAATTTCTGTATTAGATTTAATGTCAAACATCATGAGATCTTCAAATTAACCTGTGAAATCAAAAATCACTCCTTCCTTATTAAGTGATCTTGAACTTTACAATTAATTTTGGAGAATTATTTTGAACAACATTTTAATAGTTAAACATTTAAAAGAAATCTATCACGATCATGACAAAGAGTTTGTCGCGTTAGATAATATATCTTTCACAATTGCTAAGGGCGAAATTTTGTCACTACTTGGACCCAACGGTGCGGGCAAAACTACTACCGTTTCAATCATTGGTGGCTACTTAATTCCGACCTCGGGCAAAGTCATGATGAACGGCCAAGACATCACCACTACAAATAAAAGGCCAAGTATCGGCGTCTCCTTTGGTGGTGAAATGGGCTTTTATCGTAAAGCCACCGCGAGACAGAACTTAATGTTTTTTGCGGATTTGGCAAAGGTTCCTTATCGTCAACAAAAAGATGAGGTGGCGCGCGTTCTCGACATAGTCGAACTTGGTAACGTCGCCAATAAAAAAACGGGTGAATTTTCCAAGGGTATGACCCAGAGACTTCACATTGCACGCGCCCTGCTGGGAAATCCGAGCCTCTTGCTGCTCGACGAGCCAACAAGTGGTCTTGACGTTGAAATTGCCAAAAGCGTTCAGGACACAGTTAAAAATTTAGCTGCTGCTGGCATCAGCATTTTACTAACCAGTCACACAATGTCTGAAGTTGAAAAACTGGCAGACCGTGTAGTTATTTTGGGTGCTGGCAAAGTCTTTTATGATGGCACTGTTTCCGGTGTCGTTAAGTTGGCTAGCGACCATACTGGCCGCCAGTTAACGACTTTAGAAGACTCTTATTTGGCATTAGCTCCGAAACTGAGGAGGAAATAATCATGCGTTTTATCCGTTTATTTCTCTTTCACGTTCGCGACTACCTGTCAGATCAATACTTTGTCTGGTTAACCATTACCAGCACAGTGGCAATTTTTTTAATGCAATACACAATCGCTTATGCCGCAAAAGACTTAAGCAATCCACTTTTGTGGCTGCAAAGCGGCGTTTTTGGTACCTGGACATCTTGTACCACGGTTGCCGGCTGTATTAGTTTCGAAAGCTACAAAGGGACTCTGCCCTACCTTTTAAACAGTCAATATGATGAGCGCTTATCGCTCATTACTTTGCTGCTACCTGCCTCAAGCTACGGCTTATTTTCATTTCCGATTTCTTTCGTGATGGCGAAAATTTTAGGGGTCGCAATTGGCAAAATCACGCTTTTGATGCTTACACTAATTATTTTATTATGGCTCGGTTGCTCAGTAATGGGAATTTTGATCGCTTCATTTCTGACGCTTTCAAAAGACTCAATGGTTTATGAAGCCTTAATTGGTACTCCCATCCTGCTTTTGGCCGGTTTATTTGGTGATGAAGCGGTACTGCGCTCTTTAACTAGGATTTCGCAATGGTTCATCCCGATCACGGCACCAATCGCAGCATTAACTAGAAACGTTCCTTTCAACTGGCTGGCATATTTTTGCAGTCTCAGTCTTTGGATTATTTTAATCATCATCGTGGTTAGAATAATCAACTACTTGGTCAGAAAGAAAGGAGCTCTGAAGATCATATAATGATTGCTACCCAATTTTCGTCACTTTCTTTTTTAAGTAATTGGCGCACAAAACTAACTTATTTCTTTATTACCCCATTGATTAATATGATGCTGCTGGTGCTAATCGACATGCAATATGCCGGCAGTTTCGACTGGGGCGTCGCAATTACTTCGATTACCATTGACGCCGCTAGTTTATCAATGCAAACAATAAACCTCTTAATTGTTAATGATTCCGATTTGCGCATTGATTTTGAGCTGATTGCGAAAAATCCTTTTAGTCTTCGCTACTGGCTAAGCAAAGCCTTGATTTCATTATTTATTGGAGCTCTGCTGGCATTGATTAACTTCTGTTTGATCTTTGTCTTAGGTGCACCGCTCGAAGTAATCGGCCGCGCCTTGCTTGTACTGCCTTTAGTAGGCATTTACGGTATTATCTTAGGCTTTTGTTCATGGGCAGTTTCTTGGCAAATGAACGACCCCTATTTTTTACAAAACATTTTTGGGGGATTGATCCAGATTCTTTCGGGCGTCTTGGTGGTCATTTCAGCCTATCCAGCTTGGTTAAAAACTATTGCCATGCTCTTTCCGTTTGCAGGACCCGTTGCTTATATCAAGACTGGGTCAGCCAACTTACTGGTTGGAATTTTCCTCTCATTAGTTTGGTTAATCATTGGTTTGATTGCTTATTTGATACAAATAAAGCCTGTATTGCGTAAAGGAAAACATCGGTTTTAACAGTTCACACAGTTAAAAAAATAAAAGGATAGCCTTCATTTCGGCTATCCTTTTTCATTATTCAATTTTTACTTTGCCTAATAAAACAGAACTAATTACCACTGATAAAGAACTAAAGGCCATTGCGAGACCAGCTAACTCTGGGCTAAGAGTAAAGCCTAGACCGGCAAACAAACCGGCCGCAACTGGAATGCCTAAAACATTATAAATAAAGGCCCAGAAAAGATTCAATTTAATCCGATTAAAAGTCTTGCGACTAAGTTCAAGTGCACGCACAACATCTGTCAAATCGTTTTTAATGAGCACAATGCCACCAGATTCAATTGCCACGTCGGTTCCTGAACCCATTGCAATGCCAACATCGGCTTGGGTTAGTGCCGGGGCGTCATTAATGCCGTCGCCAACAAAGGCAACCTTTTCATGCTTTTGCAGTTTTTTAATTGTGTTTGCTTTATCAATTGGTAAAACTTCCGCAATTACCTGATCGATCCCTACTTGTTCAGCAATCGCCTGAGCAACTTCCTGATTGTCACCAGTTAACATGACCGTTTTTAGTCCCTGCTTTTTTAAGGCAGCAATCGCCTTTTGGGCATTTTCTTTTGGCGCATCCTGAATTGCCAGTAAGCCAATTATTTGGTTGTTTACCCCAACAAGAACGACGGTTTTTGCTTCTTTTTG
>CALYQE010000176.1 GCA_945281075.1 uncultured Lactobacillus sp.
TAAATAAAGCTCGAATGGCAATTGATCACACTAGTTCGTTAGGCATGCCGGAGTACAGCAAAGATATGAAAGACATTCTAGATAAGTATGGAAAAAATTAAAAGCACGGTCAATAACCCTAAAAGTTTGCCGATGATTAAATCAATTACCCAAAATGCGCTGCGCGCGCTCTTATATGAAGTTGTAACATTGCCTAAGCCCGGTCTGGTAGATCCGGTCAGTTCAAGGCCGCACTATGACATGGATATTTATACCTTTATTGACAGCAGTTTGAGTCTGAACAAATATTTTACTTCTGCTGCCTTACTTGGTCATCATTTTGCCGGAAAAGACCTGACCAAGATGTTTTTGCAACTCCGAAAAAAAGGCATTCGTGCCGAAAAAGACATGTTTACCGCAACTAACGGGGTCAATACGCACAAAGGCGCTATTTTTGCCTTAGGAATTTTTGTCTGCGCCGAAAGCTACTGCCAGCAAAATCACACTGAACTCTTTTCAACCATCAAAAAAATGTGCGCAGGCCTGGTCGAACATGATTTTCAGCAAAAGAGCCCGCCGCGCACTGCCGGGGAAAAAGAATTTTACCAGTACGGCATCGGTGGTGCGCGTGAGCAAGCTGAACAAGGCTATCCGATCGTAGCTGACGAGGCGCTGCCTTTCCTAGCCCAGAGCACGGGCAACTTGCAAACCAGATTATTAGACACCTTGATGAAAATTGCCACTGTCACTGTCGACAGCAACTTGATTAAGCGTGCTGGTAATTATGAGGTGGTCGGCTGGCTGCAAAGCTGTGCCAAAGAATATCTCCGTGCCGGCGGCTACGCAACTTTTGCCGGCAAAAAATGCTTGTTGCGGCTAAACCGAGAATGTGTAAAAAACAACTACAGTCTGGGTGGATGTGCCGATTTACTCATCGTGACAATTTTTGTGGCACTTGAACGAAATTATCTCTAAAAAAAATAATAGCTAGCCGGCTTGGTTAACTATTATTTCTTTTTGTTAGAAAAATTTACTTATCTTTAATGCTGGGAGGCTCCCGTAGCGGCATCAGTTTCGTCAAGCTCGCGGCATGCCGTATCAGCTGCAATGCGACCAAAGGTAAAGATATCCGCTAGCGAGTTGCCACCTAACCGGTTACCGGCATGCAGACCACCAGCAACTTCACCCGCAGCGTACAAACCGTTAATTACTTGGCCTTCCTTATTGATCACCTGTGCTTGCGGATTGATCTTTAAGCCACCCATTGTGTGGTGAATCGCCGGTTTCCGCGGAGTAGCGTAAAATGGAGCCACTTCACATTTAAGGTTGAAGGCACTCTTACCAAATTCGGGATCCTTTCCTGCCTCTACGTAGGAATTGTACTTTTTAATGGTATTGACCAAAGTAGCTGAATCCATGCCAGCTTTTTGGGCCAATTCTTCAAGCGTATCTGCTTTTAGCAAGGTTCCGGCTTTAACCTGTGCTGCTAATGATTCTTCGGTTGTGTTATAAGCCGTTTTCTTAATCTGTTCATCCGCAATTAAGTAAAACAGCGTGCCATTAGCAATTGCGGCTTTAGCCAGGGTATCACGCTCTGCAAATTCGTTGACAAAGCGTTCTCCCTTTTGATTAACCATAATAAAGTTTTCAGGTGGCGTCTGAATACCGGTAAACAATTCACCAGTCTTTGGATCAGAAACGGGCATTAATTGAATAAAGCCCATGCCAACCAAGTCTGCGTCGGCTTCTTGACCCAAGGCAATTCCATCACCCGTGATTGCCGGTGAGTTGGTCGTCGCAATATCATCGTCAATATGCTTCCAATAAGTGTTGTATTTTTGGACCATCTTGGTGTTGGCACCAAAGCCACCTGAAGTGAGGATTACCTTTTGGGCATGAATTGTAACCTTACTGCCATTACTTCTTTGGGCAATTACGCCTGTTACGCGATTACCGTCAATTAGCAAGTGGGTAGCACGTGTTTCAGTGAGAGTCTTTGCCCCGTGCTCATCAATCCATTTGCCTAAAACGCTGATATAGGCGTAGCCCATAGGCTCAACGGGTTTATGTCCCCGACGCCACAAGGCGCCAACCGGCATGGTCACCTCGCTGCGGTCAAATTCAACTCCTAAATCAGTCAACCACTTGACTGAATCAAGCACATTGTTAACCAATTCGGTTACTAATGCGTAATTACCATGAATTTCGTTTCCGTTTAAATCGATCCTTTTTCCGCCTAAGTAAGTTTGAATTTCGTGCAACAAGACAGAATCAAATAAGTAATCCTGACCAGATTCAACATATTCCTTAATCTGTTTTTGCAGTTTCTTGAAATCATCCTGATATTCCGGATCAATTTCATCAACAGACATTGCGGCTAACTTTTCCAGACTTTCTTTTTCACCAGCCAAAGCCTTGAATTGTTTTTGCCATTCCGGCTCTGCTGCATTCAGCGGGCCACCGGCACGAGTGGTATTGCCGCCAATTTGCGGATATTTTTCTAGCACAATGACCTTCTTCCCATTTTGAATTGTTCTTGCAGCCGCAGCCAGACCAGCGCCACCTGCACCAATTACAACTACGTCTGTTTCAAGCTCTTGGTCCTGTGAATCAGCAGTGGTTGGTTTTGGCCGTTTTTTCCACTCATTAGCGTCACCGCCAGCTTCATTAATCGCCTGAGCAACGCCATCAATGACGCCGTGACTGGAAATTGTTGCGCCGCTTACCGCGTCCACATTTAAGGTTTGGTTAGCGATTATTTCTTTAGGTAAACGTTTAAAAACTTCATCGGCTACGCCTTTAGTTTCACCACTAGAGTCGATTTCAATATCTTTAATGTTATCTTCTGCAAGCGTGACTTTCATTGGCATAAAGCTTGAGCCATGACCTTTAGCTTTTACATTGTAAGTACCGGATTTCATCATGTTTTGCTTCCTCCTCTTTGAAAAACTTGTCAGTTAAATTTTACTAACTTTTATTGGCAAGGTGAAATAGTTTTATAGCAAGTCTACAATAACAATTTTATTATCAACAAAAAGAAAGCACAAAAAAGAGGATCAATGATCCTCTCTCTTCTTACCTGCTCCGGCTGTCAGACTCG
>CALYQE010000177.1 GCA_945281075.1 uncultured Lactobacillus sp.
GTATTACAAATTAGCAAAGCAAGAACTGCTAGCCAAGTAATAGATATTTTAAGCAGTTAGGAGAATAAAACATTGTCGGAACAAAAAATAGATATCGCGAAGATTATTAATCCTAGCTTAATAAAACTCGATTTAGCCGGTACGACTAAAGAAGAAGTGATTGATGAACTCAGCGAGCTTTTAGAGCAGGATCACGACGTAACTGATAGACCAGCTTTTGTTAAAGATGTGTTAAAGCGGGAAACTGAAGGAGAGACTGGTATTGGTCAAGGAGTTGCAATTCCACACGGCAAGTCAAAAGCAGTCAAAAATACAACGATTGCAATTGGCTTGAGTGATCACCCAATTCCATGGGAAACACTTGATGAAAAACCAGTTACTGCAATAATCTTGTTTGCGGTGAGAGATCAAGATGCTAGTACCTTACATTTGAAGCTTCTACAACAAGTAGCAATTTTATTATCTGATAATAATTTCATTAATAAGCTTCATCATTCGAAAACCAAAGAAAATGTCATTCAACTATTATGTAACAACTAAGGAGGGAATTGATATGAAAATTGTTTGCGTATGTGCGTGTACCTCAGGGATTGCTCACACTTATTTGGCTAAAGCGAAATTAGAAAAAGCGGCAGAAGAACTTGGCTTTGAAATTCATATTGAAACTCAAGGAACAATTGGTACAGAAAATGAATTGACTGCTGAGCAAATTGCTCAGGCAGATGTAGCCTTATTGGCGGTCGATATTGCAACCACAGGAAATGAACGGTTTAAGAATTTGCCTACTGTTAAAGTTGGCACTTCACTGGTCGTAAAGGCTCCAAAGCAATTGCTCCAAAAAATTGAAGCAGAAGTTAAAGCTAAGAAGAAATAGAAAGCGTGATTTAAAAATGAATACTTTTGTTAGTGGTGCAAAAAGAGCCGGCTCAGCGGTTAAAAAGCACCTGTTAACTTCAATTTCATATATGTTGCCATTGATTGTTGCAGCGGGCTTACTAATCGCAATTGGTAATTTAATGGGCGGCAAGCAAGTAAGCACTCTTGCCCAAATGAACTTTCCTAATGCAATGACAACTTTAGGCGTTTTGGGAATGGGATTACTACCTTCATTTATTGCTGGTTATATCGCCTATTCAATTGCCGACCGACCAGGCATTGCACCAGGTTTTTTAGCAGGACAAATTGCTTCTTTTCTTGGAGCAGGTTTCCTAGGTGGGATTATTGGTGGCTTTATTGCTGGTTATCTTGCTTTAGGAATTAAAAAAATCAAAGTGCCAAAGTGGGCGAGCGGACTAATGCCAATGCTGATTGTCCCCACGGTTACCGCAATTATTACCGCATTAATTATGTTCTTCGTATTAGGCAAGCCGCTAACTGCTGCAACCAGTGCATTAAACCACTTCATAGTTGGGCTTGATCGTTCTCAAAGAGCTTTATATGGCTTCTTAATTGGTTTAATTGGCTGTGCCGACTTTGGTGGGGCAATTAGTAAAATCCCTAACCTGATTTGTGATGGACTGTTGCTTGACGGTATAAAAGGTCCAGAAGGAATAAAAGTATTAGCCGCAATGGTACCACCTTTTGGAATTACAATGTCGTACTTTTTTGCTAAGCTTTTTCACAAAAAAATTTACACCAAACGTGAAGTAGAAACAATTGAAGTGGCTTTTCCAATGGGATGCTGCATGATTACCGAAGGGGTTATCCCAATTGCAATGAATGATCTTCTCCGCACATTGCCATGTACATGGCTTGGCTGCGGTGTAACCGGAATGATTAGCTACGCTTGGGGCAATGAAAGTCCAGTGCCTTCTGGTGGAATCTTTGTAATTCCTGCAATGTCAAAACCGTTAGTGGCGATTATTGCATTAATTGCTGGCTCACTTGTAACAGGAATACTGTTAGCAATTTTTAAAAAGTCACTAACAGAAGAAGAGGTTAATGGAATAACCAAAGATGAAGATAAAGAAGAAACCAATGTTGATTTGTCAGGAGTTAACCTGCAATAACTTTAAGGAAGTGATTAATGGTTAAAAAGCAATAGCAAGAATATTTTTAAAAAATAGTGTTTCTAAAATTTTATCAAGGAGAAAAATAAATAATGACTTTAGTAAATATAAATCAGCTATTGGAAGTAGCTAGAAAAAACAATTTTGCCGTTGGCGCATATAATGTCTCAAATTTAGAATTAATGCGAATCGCCATCGAGCAGTGTGAAGCTGATTATGCACCGGCAATTATTATGATTCATCCAACTGAATTACGATACTGCAAAGATGACTTTATCAGCTATGTGCTAACCCGTATTCGTGACAGTAAGATTCCCGTTGCGCTTCACCTTGATCATGGTGATTCAGTTGCTAGTGCAACTCGGGCAATTCATGATGGCTTCAGTTCGGTAATGATTGATTTATCTGCTGAAGATTGGGCAACTAATGTTGCCTTAACCAAGGAAACAGTTGAAATGGCTCATAGAGTCGGCGTATCTGTTGAGGGTGAAGTTGGAACAATCGGTCAAACCGGAGTTCACGTTGAAGGACATAAAAAAGAAGGAATCTATACAACTCCTGAAGAAGCGCAAAAGTTTGTTGAGGAAACAGGAGTAGATACTCTAGCCGTAGGGATTGGCACTAGTCATGGTATTTATCCTGCGGATGTGACACCCAAAATAAGAATTGACATTTTGAAAGATATCGTAAAGGCTGTCCCAGATACACCGCTAGTATTGCATGGTGGCTCATCTAACCCAGATGAACAAATTGCTGATGCCGTTAAAAATGGTATCAATAAAGTCAATATTTCCTCTGATTATAAACACGCATTTTTTGAAAAAGCACGTCAAATTTTGAACGAAGACGACGGTTGGGATCCAAATAATCTCTTTCCAGATGCAATTGAAGCGGCCAAAAAGGTTGTCCATCACAAAAATAAACTATTTGATGCTGTTGATAAAGCAAAATTATACGAAGGAATTGATCCTTGGCGAGCAGACAAAATTTAGCAGCAGATTAAAATGA
>CALYQE010000178.1 GCA_945281075.1 uncultured Lactobacillus sp.
CCACATCATACCTTAAAGGGTAATGGGCAGTTTTTGCACGCACAGGTACTAGGATTTAAACAGCCAAAAACGGGCGAGTGGCTTGAGTTTAAAGTTGATCCGCCTCAACTATTTCAAAAGCGGTTATCAGAACTAAGAGAAACAAAGTGAAAAAATGAAACGATTTTTGATTCTTGAAGACGGTAGCTCATTTTCAGGAGAGGGGCTTGGTGCCTCAATCATCTCGACTGGCGAATTAGCAATTCAAACTGGCAATTTTGGTTATCAAGAGGCACTGACTGATCCAACCAACGCCGGCAAAATTTTAGTTTATACTGCACCAATGATCGGTGGCAACGGTATTAATGCGATTGACTACGAAAGCATTAACCCCACAGTTAAGGGCATCATTGTTAATGATGTTGCCAAAAACATTTCTGATAGCGAAAACTTTCAGGACCTGGATTCCTTCTTAAAAGAAAAGAACATTCCGGCCATTTATAATGTTGATACCCGGGCCTTAGTTCATCTTTTTATCCAGGAAAAAACCATTAAGGCTTCAATCATGGATACTGATGATGAACACGCCTTTGATCAAATTAAAGCTCTTGTTTTACCCAAAAACAGAACTGCTAGCGTATCAACTAAAAATGCTTATGCCGTCCCAAATGTTGGTAAAACCGTCGCAATTATTGATTTGGGTCTAAAGCACTCAATGCTGCGCGAATTATCCTTGCGGAAAATAAATGCCACGGTTTTACCGTATGATGTTTCAGTTCCTGATATTAAAAACCTGCGTCCTGAAGGAATTATTTTTTCTGGTGGGCCAGGAAAAGTGGAAGAAGTGCAAAGCGCTTTAGAACCCGTTTTTGAAGCTTTTTACAGTCATATTCCAGTTTGGGGCATTGGCTTAGGCTTTTTAGCGCTGAGTTCTTATTTGAATTTTGAATTAATTGATTTACCCATAGCTTTCAATGGCACGAATTATCCCGTAATCGAGCAAAATTCGAATCAGCTCTGGCAAACAGCAATGAATATTGATCAGCTAGTTCTGCCCGGCAGCGTTCAAATGAACATGGAACGCGAGTATTACGATGTACATAGCGACCTGTTAGCCGGGTTTACCAATCGGCAAAACAAGGTGATTGGTACTGCCTTTAATGCCGAGGGTGCTCCTGGCAGTCTTGATGCACTGGAAATTTTTGATGATTTTGTAAAGATGATGGTGTAAAAATGCCTTTAGAAAATGACTTAGACAAAATACTGATCATTGGTTCTGGTCCCACCTTAATTGGCAAGGTATCGGAAACAGATATTTTAATTACGGATGCAATCAAAGCACTCATCGAAGATGATATTCAAGTCGTACTTGTCAATCCAAATCCCGCCACGATTTCTACCGATAAACGACCTAAACTGACCGTCTATTCGGAACCCATGTCATTAGATTTTCTCAAAAGAATCATTCGCATGGAGGAACCAAGTGCCATTATTTCCGCTTACGGCTCAACGATGGGCATTAAAGTCACGCAAGATTTGGTTAATGACGGGATTCTTGACCAAATGGAAATTCGCTTGTTGACACTCAATGAACGGACTTTGGAAGTTAGCAATCAGCAAAAGCTGACCGCTTTTTTAGAACAAAACGACATTGAGGTCAATCGCTATTGGCGTTTAGCCGACTTTGATGAAAAAAACTTGGAAGAACAATTGACAAAGCAAGTTAATTTTCCAGTAATGCTCATTAAAGAAAAACGCAGTGCAACCAATGATCAGCAAATTATTTTCAAAAGCGCACCCGACGTCGTTGAATACCTAAAAAATGAACGTCAAAGTGAAGATTTTTCTTATCAGCGTTATCGTTTGGCAGAAGACTTATCGACTTGGGGCGAAGTCATTCTCAATATTATTCGCGACAGTGCAGGCAACGTTGTTTTTACCAGCCTAGCTGATACGATTGAACCCGTTGCAATTGACTCAGGTGATTCCGCCGCAGTTATGCCAGCTTTGACCTTAAATAATGACCAGGTCCAAAAGCTGCGTCAGATTGCACAAAAAATCGCCAACGGTTTACAGCTGGTGGGGATATTGAATATCCATTTTGCCGTAAAGCATCACGGTACAGATTTTGCAGCTCGGGTACTTTCAATTAAACCTCGCCTTACTAGGAGCGCAATTTGGTCGCAAAGGGTGGGGCTATATAGTACCGGCTATGTCGTCTGCAAGGTGGCAATTGGCTTTTATTTAAACGAAATTATTGATCCCATGTCTGGCCTGAATGCTGCCATCGAAACCGCTCAAGATAAGGTGGCGATTAGAATGCCATTTTGGTCGTTAACCCAATCCGGCAGCAACCACTACGCCTTGGGAAACCAAATGCAAGCCAGTGGTGAAGCAATTGGTATTGGGCAAAACTTTGAAACTGCATTTTTAAAAGGGCTGGCTTCAACCGTCAATGTGAAGATGGCAATTAAAGTTTACCGTCTTGAAAAAGCAAAGAGCGCAGAAGAAATCATTCATGACCTGGAACACCCGGATGAACTTCATTTAGTTAAATTGCTAGGTGCGATTGCCAAAGGCTTTTCATATCAGCAGCTGCAAAAAATCATCAGTATTCATCCCGTTTACTTTCAAAAATTGGAACATATTGTTGAAATTGGCCAGGAACTGGCCAAGGGACAATTAACCGATGAGCTTTTGCTGGAAGCCAAAAAACGCGGTTTTCGCAACGTCTTAATTGCCGACTTAACTGGAATCGATGTTCAAACCATTCAAGAGCGGGTTAATCAGCTGCAAGAGCGTCCCGCATATTTACAAGTTGACGGTTCAGCAGGAGTCCATGAGCCCTTAGTTCATGCCTATTACAGTGCGTTTGGGGTCTCAGACGAATCTGTACCGCTAAAGGCAGAACACAAGGTGCTCGTTATTGGGATGTTGCCGTCTCAGGTTTCGGTGACCAGTGAATTCGACTACATGATTAGTCATGCAATTGATACTTTACATAATAATAATTATG
>CALYQE010000179.1 GCA_945281075.1 uncultured Lactobacillus sp.
CTAACGTCTATTAAGGGGGACTATTATGGAAAAACGTTTATTTACTTCAGAATCTGTTTCTGAGGGACATCCGGATAAGGTTGCTGACCAAATATCTGACGCAATCCTTGATGCAATTATTGCGCAAGATCCTGAAGCACATGTAGCTTGCGAAACAATTGTCAACACGGGAATTGTTTATGTATTTGGGGAAATATCAACTAGCGCATACGTTGACATTCAAAGTATTGTCAGAAAGACGGTTTTGCGAATTGGCTATAATAAGCCAGAACTTGGCTTTGATGGCAATAACTGTGCAGTTTTAGTCGGTATCGATGAACAATCACCCGACATTGCTGAAGGGGTCGATCATTCACTTGAAGTTCGGGGAAACGAAACAGATAGTGATCAGCTCGATCAAATCGGAGCAGGTGATCAAGGCCTGATGTTTGGCTTTGCGATTGACGAAACGCCTGAATTAATGCCTTTGCCAATTTCTTTAGCGCATAAGTTGATGCGCCAGGTTGCTAAGTTGCGTAAAGATGGCACTTTAACTTGGCTTAGACCTGATGCGAAAGCACAAGTGACGGTTGAGTACGATGAAAAGCAAAAACCAATTCGCGTTGATACGGTGGTTATTTCTACTCAAACCGATGATCAAGTGACGAATGAAGAAATTCGTCAGGCAATGATTGATTTAGTAATCAAAAAAGTCATTCCGGTAAAGTATCTTGACGATCACACCAGATTTTTAATTAATCCATCCGGTCGGTTTGTAATCGGCGGACCCAAGGGCGATTCTGGTTTAACCGGACGGAAAATTATTGTTGATACCTATGGTGGCTATGCTCGTCATGGCGGTGGAGCTTTTTCGGGAAAAGATCCGACAAAAGTTGATCGCAGTGCTAGTTATGCTGCCCGTTATGTGGCTAAAAATATTGTTGCGGCTGGTTTGGCTACACGTTGTGAAGTCCAATTAGCCTACGCGATTGGTGTTGCGCATCCAGTGTCAATTATGCTGGATACTGCTAATACAGGAAAAGTCAGCGATGAATTGCTAACGGAAGCTGTCAGAAAAATTTTTGACTTGCGGCCAGCTGGGATTATTAAAATGCTGGATTTAAGACGACCGATATACGAGCAAACGGCGGCTTACGGTCACTTTGGCCGAACAGATATCGATTTGCCTTGGGAGAGAACAGACAAAGTTCAAGCACTATTGGATTTTGTTGAGCAAAATAAATAAGTTGAAGGAGCACTAATTTTGAAAAAGACTAATGTACCAGTAGTTACCCTTGCAATCTTCATGACAACGTTTATGACGGCGATTGAGGGGACAATCGTTTCTACTGCCATGCCTACGATTGTTTCTGATCTGAACGGACTGGAAATCATGAACTGGGTTGTTTCGATCTTTTTATTTATGACGGCCGTTTCAACTCCATTATATGGCAAACTTGCCGATAGTTTAGGGCGTAAGCCAATCTTTTTATTCGGGATTGCCTTGTTCGTAGTTGGTTCTGCACTTTGCGGTCAGGCGCACAATATGATTGAGTTGATCCTTTTCCGAGTAATTCAGGGTCTGGGATCTGGCGCTGTTCAGCCAGTCGCAATGACCATTATTGCTGACATGTTTACTTTAAAGAAACGAACCAAAATGTTGGGCCTTAACTCGGGCTTTTGGGGAGTGGCCTCTGTGATTGCACCATTATTAGGTGGCTTTATCGTGCAGCATCTCTCATGGCATTGGGTCTTTTATATTAATGTTCCAATTGGAATTGTTGCCTTTTTACTGGTAGTAGTCTTCTTAAGCGAGCCAAAAGCTAAAGTAAAAACGAAGTTGGATGTTAAGGGCACTTTCTGGTTAGTAGTCTTATTACTGACTTTAATGTTTACCCTGCAAGAACTGAGCTCGCTCAGCTTAATTGTTTTGCTTGCTCTTGTAGTCTTGATCATTGTTAGTGCGGTACTGTTTTACTATGAAGAAAAACGCGCTGCTGACCCTATTATGCCGCTGACCATGCTTAAAGGCAGAGAGTTCTTGGCCGTTAATATGATTACGCTTTTTGTTTCCGGTGTTGTTATTGGCTTTGAATTCTATATTCCTACTTGGATGCAGGGGATTAAGGGCACTTCCGCGACGATTGCCGGTTTTGCCGTGACTCCGAGTTCTGTAATGTGGGTTATTGGCTCTTTCCTGATTGGTGGAATGCTCAGCAAATGGGGCGTGCGCAAAACTTTCTTTGGGATGTTGTTCTTGCTCTTAGTTGCTGATTGCATGCTCCTAGTTGTGCCAATACATACGCCGTTTTGGGTGTTCTGCATTATTGCAACGATGAACGGTTTTGCCTTTGGCTCGATAATGACTGCTGCCCAAGTTCGTTCACAAGTATTGGTTGATTCTAGTCATGTCGGGGTTGCAACATCATTTAACACTTTGATGCGCTATCTTGGACAAACAATGCTAGTTTCGATTTATGGCATTACTTTTAACACCATTGTTGCCAATCAATTGGCTAAACATCCTAATCTTAACCAGGCAATGATGAATAAGATCGTCTCATCGGTTAAGGCCAAAGAATTAGCGGCTAATCTGATTCCGCAGTTGCGTCAAGTTTTGTTTGACGCCTTAAAGGGTGTCTACGTTGTTTCACTAGTTGCGATTGGCTTATCCATTATCTTTAATTGTATTTATAAAAAGAACAGAGAAAACTAAGCTAAAGTCGGAAAATTTCCGGCTTTTTTATTTTGCGCAAGCCAGTTGCTTTTTATGGTCAAACCTATGCTAAAATGTTGTTAATCAAAAAAGTAGCTCTTTTTGATTAGACTTTTAGTCAGATTGTAATTAATTTTATTCTAATCTTTTGTTTTAACTAGTTAGATCAATCCTTGTTATAACAGCATTTCTTTCGTTGCTGATAAATGCAGTCATCTATAAATGATGGAAAAATGGAAAAACATCGGTTTTAGATGGTTGTTAAATCAGTGAGTATTGGAAC
>CALYQE010000180.1 GCA_945281075.1 uncultured Lactobacillus sp.
GGCTAAAATACTGGTCGTTGGTCATAATAAAGATCCACAAGACGACGGAGAGGACAAAGACTGCTGCTGTGCCGATCGATAGCAGGACATCTCCGAGTTTAAACTTAGACTTCATCCCAATCATCCCCCTCGCTCATTGGTTCATATGGCAAAGCAATATAGAAGGTTGAGCCCTTGCCCTCACTACTATTTGCCCAAATCTTGCCATGATGTTCTTCAACAATTTCTTTGGCAATTGCCAGTCCCAGGCCAGTACCACCCTGTTCACGCGAACGTGCCTTATCAACACGGTAAAAACGGTCAAAGATCTTGCTTAAGTCTTCACGGGGAATTCCCAGACCCTGATCGGCAATGCTTAAAATAATTTGTTCCTGATCCTGCTGCAATTTAACGGTAATTACGCCGCCATCAGGTGAATACTTGATGGCATTGTTCATGATATTGTCAATGACCTGCGCGAATTTGTCCGTGTCAATTTCAACCCACAAGGCCTGCGAGCCTAACTGACGTTTGATCGTATATTTTTTCTTGCCTTCTTTGGCATCATTTTTAACAATCATGTCAAAGCGGTCCAAGATATGAGCAACAAAATCATTGAAGTTAACCCATTCAACATCAACTTTGGAGACGCCCCGATCCATTCTTGAGAGGCTAAGAAGCTCATTGATCATTCTGATCATGCGCTCAGTTTCTTCTTGGGTAACCTGTAAGAACTGCGGTGCAATTTGCGGATCTTTCCAGGCTCCTTCATTCAAAGTTTCAATATAAGCATGCAAACTGGTCAGCGGCGTTCGTAACTCATGCGAAACATTGGAAACGAATTGTTTCTGTGAGTTTTCATTTTTCTGTTGTTCGGTAATATCGTGCAAAACGCATACGCTACCGGAAACAAAACCCGTCACCCGCTTAATTAATGAAAAACTGGCATGCAGAATCACTTCATCGCGCGTGCCCTGATTAACGGTCAAAACAATTCCCTTTTGACTGGCAATTAAGTCCTGCGAGCTTTCATCTATTCCCAAAACAGCCGCAATCGGCTTATTGCTGACCTCCTCTTCGGTCGTATTCAGAAAGCTCAAAGCCATTTGATTAACAACATTCACATTGCCATGCCGGTCGGTTGCCAAAACGCCATCGCTCATATGTGATAAGACACTATCAAGTCGTCTTTGCTCACTTTCGGATTCTTCTTGCGAGCGTTCAATTCGGACCGATAAAGTATTAAACGCTTGCCCCAGCTGCCCCAGTTCATCATTAGAATAGATTTTTACTTGACTGGAATAATCGCCATCGGCAATATTAAGCGCCTGGCTCTGCATTTCTTCAATTGGTTTCGTAATCGCATGCGAAACAACCAGCGACAAAATCGCCCCCATGACTGCGGCAATCAATGAAGTTACCAAAAACATCAAAGAAATATTGCGCAGATCGTTAAAAACGCCCTGCATAGACGCACGAACATAGATTGCGCCAACTGTATTCGCCGACCCATTGCCGGCATTTAAAGGGGTGACTTGGACCATGTAGTCGCCATGATCGTTTACTACCTTAGTTGCCTGCCTGCCCGTCGAGGTGACCTGCTTAACTAACGTATTATTCACACGCTGGCCAATGCGCTTTTTATCATTTAAATTTGAAACGGCGCGGATAATGTCTTTATTATCGACGACAATAATCTCACTGATTGTGCCGATACCGTTGCTGTAGTCACTGACAATGCGGTTTAAATTGCTGTCCGAGTGTCGATCATCCTTAACCAGCTGCGCCGATAACTGATTACTCACAATGGGCAAAACCTGAATCGAAGACTGGAAGCTGTCAATGCTGTTTTGCTCCAGCTGCCTAGTAAAATAAGCCCCGATCACTTCAATCGTGGCGATAATCATTGCCATAAAGACAACTGCCAAAGTGGTATTAATCGAAATGGTTAAATGTTTAAACTTGTTTTTTAGTTTTTTCATCTTTAATTAAATTCAATATAAAAAGAAAGCCGCGCATTTGTGATAATTCTGCGGGCTTCCTTCATTATTCTTCCGTCGGCTGTTTGACATAATAGCCAACGCCACGGCGAGTTACTAAGATTTGCGGCTGAATTGGGTTATCTTCAATTTTTTCACGCAAACGGTGAACCGTTACGTCAACGGTTCGAACATCACCAAAATAATCGTATCCCCAAACGGTCTGCAACAAGTGCTCCCTGGTCATTACTTGGTCCATATGCTGGGCTAAATAATAAAGCAGTTCAAACTCACGGTGAGTAAGCTCGATCTTTTTACCTTCTTTTTCAACAATATAAGCGTCAGGCATGATCACTAAATTACCAATCGTAATGTTTTTGGTCGAGGAATCTTCATTGGCACTCTCAACTTTTTTAGCGATACTGCGGCGCCGCAAATTAGCCTTAACCCGAGCAACCAGTTCACGATTAGAAAAAGGCTTAGTCACATAGTCATCGGCCCCCATCTCTAGGCCTAGGACCTTGTCGATTTCAGTATCTTTGGCCGTGACCATGATGATTGGCATATCATGAGTTTGGCGCACTTCACGCGCAACCTCCAAGCCGTCTTTTTTTGGTAACATCAAGTCTAGGATCATCAAGTCAGGATTATATTCATCTACTTTTTTGATGGCCTCTTCACCATCATAGGCAGTGTCGACGTCGAAGCCCTCCTTAGTCAGATTGAATTTGATAATATCTGAAATCGGTTTTTCGTCATCGACAACGAGAATTTTCTTTGGCATCGAAAGCCTCCTTTGCTTAATATTATACTGGTTTTTAGGCTATTAGCCAAAAAAGTCACTAAAACTTAATAAAAAAACTTGCAATTTGCCTGAAATAATAGCATAATAGTTTCCGTTGGCTATCAAATTTAGCAATTTTGGGTGGCTAGCTCAGTTGGTAGAGCAACGGACTCTTAATCCGTGGGTCCAG
>CALYQE010000181.1 GCA_945281075.1 uncultured Lactobacillus sp.
AATAACCCTTAGCTTTGTTGATGCAGTAAACATAATCGCAACTAACATAGTTTTATTTATTACTGCTATGCTGTATTTGAATATGATATAATAACGCTGAAAAGTACAGACAAGATCAAAATATAGTATGATTTTAATTTGCTTATAGAATCATGGTAAGCAGATAGGTGCTTTTTAAGTTCTAATAGAAAGCTGGCCTGTCATTTTGAAAGATCCAAACAAAACGCGCAAGTTAATTCTTGATAGTGCTCTAGAATTGTTTGCTGAAAAAGGTTATAGCGATACCTCTACTAATGATATCAGGGTAAGAGCTGGAAATTTGTCTCGGGGCGGACTTTATTATTTTTTCCCTAAAAAAGAAGATATTTTGTATGCTTTGCCGGAATATTTATTCGAAGATGGGATGAAGCGGCAGAAAAAAATTTTAGATAATTCAAAGAACACTACATTAAAAAATGTGCGCGAATCGATTTATCAAGCACTCGTTGATATTAATAAAAATTCTCAGAAGTTGTTATTTTATCGACTGATGACTGTGCCGGAATTCTTGAACTTGTTTTTAAAACAACTATCTGAAAAAACTACGCCGTTATATTATCATCTTATTCAACAGGGCAACCAAGACGGCTCTGTTAACGTTAAGGATCCCATTCATACTGCGGAACTTCTTCCGTTCGTCTTAAATTTATGGTTCAATCCTAACTTTTATAGTCAAGAAAAAAACGACGTGGATGAGCGAATTAGTTATTTAGATGGCTTGTTAAAAAGCCTAGGGATTCCATTATTGGACGACAGACTAAAAAAAGCGCTAAGGGAAATTTGGCTTAAACTGAGGGAATAAAAAATTAAATGCACGAGACCAAGCGGCCGCGTGCATTTTTACTTGCTGAATTTGAGAAGCGCACCAGACTAATTGGTCTGGTGTTTTTCTGTTTTTACCCAACATTTTGAATGAAATTACTGGTTGTTTGCTTTCTGAGCATCGCTATAATTAAAGCAAAATTATAATGAAAGAAGAAAAAACTATGTCAAGTAAGAAAGCAAATTTAATTTTTGGAACGATGCTCACAGGAGCGGTAGTAACTTCATTATTGCAAACGTCTTTAACCACGGCTCTGCCGCAAATTATGCAAGAGCTATCTTTAAATGCCGTTACAGCACAATGGTTAACTAGTGCCTTTAGTCTGGCAATGGCGATCATGGTGCCGATTACTGCGTATTTAATTAAGCGCTACTCTACTAGAGAGATTTTTTTAGCGGCCATGATTTTATTTGCTTGTGGCACGCTTATCAGTTGGTGGGGCGACAGCTTTTTTGTTTTACTAATAGGTCGCATTTTCCAAGCGTTTGGCAGTGGGATCATTTTGCCATTAACCCAAGTAGTCATTATGACGCTTTATCCGCTGGAAAAGCAGGGAACTGTTATGGGGATTCTGGGATTAGCATCGGGTGCTGCACCAGTTATCGCGCCCACTTTGACAGGAATCGTGATCGATTCTTGTGGATGGCGTAGTATTTTTTTGATCGCAGGGATAATTTCAATATTAATCATTATTTTTGCCGTTTTTAATGTTAAAAATGTTACCACAACCGAAAAAATTCCGCTTGATTACATTTCTTTGCTATTGTGTACAGGAGGGGTAACAGCCCTTTTATTGGGACTAAGTAATATGACAACAAATATTATGCTTGGATTAATTGAAATCTTAATCGGTATCATTTTTATTGGCATTTTCAGTAAAAAGCAATTGCAAGCCGAAGAGCCCTTTCTCAATTTACGGATACTAAAAAACCCGCAATTTTCTTTGGCAGTCCTTATTAGTATGCTGCTTTATGCCGTAATGATGGGCAGTTCAACTATTTATCCCATTCTGATTCAAACCGTCATGAAGCGCTCGGCTGTTGTTTCCGCCCTGGTCATGTTGCCGGGTTCACTTGCCATGGCTTTAATTAACCCTTTGACTGGCAAATTTTATGACCGTTTTGGCATCAGTAAACTGGCGATCGGTAGTGGGCTTCTAATGGTTATCAGTTGTCTGGGGGTTGCTTTCATTTCCTCATCTGACCAAATTATTTTGCTGGGATGTTTCTATTTATTACGATTACTTGGTGTAGGTTTTATCATGATGCCAATTGTTACCTGGGGTATGCAAAATTTACCACAAAAAGATTTGGCACACGGCACAGCTCTTTTAACTGCTTTAAGAACCCTAAGTGGTGCCTTAGGAACAGCTGTTTTTATGGAAATAATGACTAGTGCGACGCACAGAACTCAGCCTCATGCGACGGCAAATTACACTGGTATCCAGTTTACGTTTAAAGTAATGACGGTGCTTGCTGCGATTCAGTTGCTCATTAGTCTATATGAGTTAGGAAAAGGTAAGCTGCATAAAAATTAACCTGAAATAGAAATCCTATGCCATAATTAAAGACATGAAAAAGAAAAAAAACCGCGTGGAGTCACGTAAAAAAATCCAGGCAGCCGTGATTGAATTATTAAAAGATCATGACTTAAAAGACTTAAAAGTGACTGCCATTTGCGAAAAAGCGCAAATAAATCGCTCATCATTTTATGATAACTATACTGATATTTACGACCTAATTGCCAAGCTGAAATCTTATCTAGTTGACGAATATCGGCTGATGCAAAAAGACGTTGTTGAACCTTCATTTGTAAAATTATTAGAGCACGTGCAGGCTAATCCGGATTTATACCGGTTATTTTTTAAACTCGATTTGCAAGCAGGCTTGGCGGAAACATTTCCGGTGGTTAATTTGAAAAAAAGTCACTATGATGAATGTTTTTTCCGTAGCGGGATAGTCGCCGTCATTGCTGATTGGCTTCAACATGATTGTGATGCACCTATCTCCGAACTGGTTGAAGTGATCGAAGCGCATCATTACTGCTTAAAAGAAGGCAAAAA
>CALYQE010000182.1 GCA_945281075.1 uncultured Lactobacillus sp.
CCAATATCAAGTTACTGGTTTAAAGAAAAACCGTAATCTGGTTGTTCGTGCTGGTGATCAGGCTACTAATGTGACAATTTCCTATAATGGAGTTCGTCAATTTGCCCAGCTATTGAATCCTAGTCAAAAACGCACGCTCAGAATTCCTGTTGATGCACATACCGTAGTTGTTACTTTCAGCAATGCTGCCGGCACTTCAATTTCATTTGGTGGCAAGAAAGTTCCTTATAATTCGCAGGTTACTGGCAATACGCTGACTTTCTACGTTGGAAAACGCCGCAGTGCTAACCAGACTACTACCAATAATAATGGTGCTTCTAATAACACTAATACTGAGCATCACAATAATAACAACAATTCTTCGCAGCAAACCCAGAATCAGCAACCGGCTAATGGTACAAACAATACCCAACAGCACAACGGCCAAACGACAAACCAAAATAATGGCCAAAATAATCAAACAAATAGTAACAATCAGAATAATGAAAACAAGCAAAATAATCATTCTGAAGGCTCATCAAGCGAAGATAATGATGGCAGATAGTTACTAAGATGAGAGGGAGCGTAATAGAATGAATTTACCTAATAAGTTAACGGTTTTTAGAATTTTTTTGATTCCAGTATTTATGCTGATTATCATTTTTGGTGGTAATGCAAGTGTCCAAGTGGCAAATACAACTGTTTACTGGAAACTGGTTGTTGCTGCCGTGGTCTTTGCAGTAGCTTCAGCTACTGATTGGTTTGATGGTCACATCGCTCGGTCACGTAATTTGGTTACCAATTTTGGTAAATTTGCTGATCCGCTTGCTGACAAAATGCTGACCATGACGGCTTTCATCATGTTGATTGCCTTAAATTTAGCCCCAGCTTGGGTAGTGGCAATTATTGTATGTCGTGAATTAGCAGTTACTGGATTACGTTTGATTTTGGCGGAAAACAAGGGCCAGGTGATGGCAGCTGAAATGCCGGGCAAAATTAAAACGACTTGCCAAATGTTATCAATTATTTTCTTATTAATCGGCAACTTTTATTACATTGGAACGATTTTGCTATATATCGCCTTGTTCTTTACCATTTACTCTGGTTGGGATTATTTCAGAAGCTCATGGGATGTTTTTAAAGGTTCGATGTAGTCAGCTAAAATATTAAAATTCAAAAGCACTAACTTTGGTTAGTGTTTTTTATGTGCACGTGGATAGCTTAATTGATAAAAAAAATTTTTGTGGTTAAAATAAAATTAAAAACTGAAGAAGGAGGAGATTAGATGGTACAGGAAATACCAATGGTTGAATTTAAAGACGTGACTAAATTTTATTTAAAGTCGAATCAACCAGCAGTTGAACATATCAGTTTTAAAATAAGCAAAGGTGAGTTTTGCTGTTTAATTGGAACGTCGGGTTCAGGCAAGACAACCCTGATGAGAATGATCAACCGCATGAATTCTGTTACTAAAGGTAAAGTTCTAGTTAATGGTCAAGATGTCAAAACAATGAATGCCGTTAATTTGCGACGTCATATTGGTTATGTGATTCAAAATAACGGCTTGATGCCGCATATGACAATTCGCGAAAATATAGTTTTGGTTCCCAAACTATTGAAATGGCCAAAAGAAAAATTAGCCGGGAAAGCAAAAGAATTAATTGATTTAGTTGAATTGCCGGAATCGTATTTAAATCGTTATCCAAATGAGCTGTCGGGTGGTCAGCAGCAACGAATTGGCGTTGTGCGCGCATTAGCGGCTGATCAAAATTTGATTTTAATGGATGAACCATTTGGTGCTCTTGATCCAATTACCAGAGAGAGTTTGCAAAAATTAGTGCAGAATTTGCAAAGGCGTCTAGGTAAAACCATCGTCTTTGTTACCCATGATATGGATGAAGCACTTAGACTTGCTACGAAAATTGTTGTTTTACATGACGGCAAGTTAATTCAAGTGGGTACTCCAGAAGAAATTTTACATCACCCAGCCAATAAGTTTGTGAAGGATTTAATCGGTGAAGAACGTCTTTCAGAGGCCAAATACGAAACAGTAAAAGTGAAAAATGTCATGACGGCGCCAGTAAAAATCAATTTGGGCGCATCTTTAACTGATGCCTTAACTTTAATGAAAGAAAAGCATGTTGATACGCTGCTGGTGGTTGATGACGACAATCACCTAAAGGGCTATCTTTCGATTGCTGATCTGCAAAGGAAATATCCTTTGGTTAGCACAGTTAGCGATATTCTGCGCACAGTTAGCACCACCGTGGGACCAGATGAATATCTGCGGGACAACTTTAGCCGCATATTGAGTCGTAATGGTCAATATGTGCCGGTAGTAGATGCTAATGAAAAACTAATCGGAATTTTAACCCGTTCGAGTCTAGTAAACGTCGTTTATGAAAAAATTTGGGGTGATAAGAATACACTGAAGAATCAATCTGCAAAGAAGGCGAATTAAAATGACAGCTTTCATTATGCAACACGGCTCTGAACTGATTGTTAAGACTTGGCAGCAAATCTATATTTCAGCCATCTCATTAGCTTTGGGCATAGTGGTCGCAATTCCGCTTAGCATTGTATTAATGAAGTTTCCAAAAACGGCGAAAGTGGTCATCGCACTTGCCGGCATGCTGCAAACAATCCCCGCCTTGGCTTTATTAGCAATGATGATTCCCTTTTTTGGCGTCGGTCGCTTGCCGGCCATTATTGCATTATTTCTTTACAGTTTAATGCCGATTATGCGCAATACTTACGTCGGATTAACCGGAGTTAATTCCAATACGATCGATGCAGCGCGCGGTTTAGGGATGACCGAAATTCAGTTGATTTTAAAGGT
>CALYQE010000183.1 GCA_945281075.1 uncultured Lactobacillus sp.
CGGTATTTCGCATATTTCGGGTAAACATACGGATCATAAAAAGTTGGCCGGTTAGGCATGCCTGCAAGCAGGGCAGTTTGCGCTAAATCCAATTCTCCGATTTTTTTACCATAATAAAAATCAGCGGCTGTTCCAATACCATAATTACCATAATTCATGTAGACCTTGTTGATATAAAATTCCAAAATCTCATCATGACTGTACTCTCGCTGAATGCGCATTGCCAGCCAAGCCTCTTGGGCTTTGCGCCGGAGCGTTCTTTGCGATGGATCAGTGGAGAAAACCGTCAACTTGACAAGCTGCTGCGTGATCGTTGATCCACCAGCAGACACGCTTTGGCTTTTAGCATTAGTGAGCATGGAACCAGCAATTCTAATTGGATCAATACCAAGCTTGTCTTGATAGAAGCGTTTATCTTCAACCGAGACAATTGCATCTTTTAAAAGCTGCATGTCAGAACTATCCTTGGCATAGATTCTTTTTTCTGAGCCTAAGGCCAAAATGAACTTGCCACTGGTGGTATAAAAGCCAGTTGAACCGCCGCTTTCAAGTTGAGCTTTGCTGATACTAGGAGCATCTTTAGCATAATAGGCAAAAAGCCCGACACCCGATAGCAAAATCAAAAAAACTGCCATCAGTCCCAATTTAATTAGGTGATGCCACATTGGTTTAGGTTTTTGGGGCAGATTTTCGCGGTAATTTTCTCGTGATGCGCGTCCATTATCTGAATTATAATTTCTGTTTGTCATTCTTTAATTCCTATTTGCAATAAACTGATCGACTGCCTTTAAGTAGGGTAAAGTAGGTTGAAAACCACTTTCAATTTCAATTGACCAAGCCTCGATTTCAGCTAATGTTACCGAGCTCTTGTTCTTGGTCCACCATGCTTTAATGATTTCATTGGCAGGGGTAACAAAATACCTTTTTAAAACAGTAAAACCGATGATAGTAAAACAGATGCCTTTTTGCTTCAGACACTGCTCTAAATGAATTATCTGGTGTTCATGAAAATTTTTCAGGGGAAAATTCGTTTTGTTTTTCGTTTCTTTTGCTTCAAAGTCCAGGTAATATCCTTGATAAACACCATTATAATCGGTGGTAGATTCTTGGCGAAAATAAGCCTCTTTAATGACTGCCCGCGATCTTTTCGGATAGTCAACCTTCACAATTTGAATGGGGGTGGGCTTTTTATGCACAACGGCAATTTCATTTATACGATAGTACTTGTTAGATTCGTTAATCATTTGTTCCAAAGTCATCCCGCGATCAGAAAAACTAATGTTTTTATTCTGAGTGGTTTTGGGCTGATTTTTTTCCTTGTCAATAGATTTACGAAATGCGGCGGAACTGCCGCTCGGATATTTGACCATCAATCTCACTCCTGTTAGCATTATAGCAATAAAGGAAAAGTTTTTGAATAAGGAGCCACTTCTTTCACTATGCAACGTCTGTGGGTTACCGGATACCGAAATTATGAAATAAATGCCTTTGGCGATCAGGATCCCAAAATCAAGATTGTCAAGCTTGCGCTTAAAAAACGCTTGCAGGCCATGCTGGAAAACGGGCAGCTTGACTGGGTGATCACGGGCGCAAATTTAGGCGTTGAACAATGGGCGAGTGAAGTCGCTATTGAACTCAGAGAAACCTATCCGGTAAGAATTTCCATGATCATTCCGTATGAGGAGTTTGGGCACCGCTGGAACGAAGCCAACCAAACCAAGTTTTTGAACCTGAAAGAGCAAGTCGACTTCTTTGCTTCGACTTCTAATCAGCCTTATCAAAGCCCTGTGCAGCTTAGAAATTATCAAAACTTTTTGTTGACGCACACGGATAGCGCCTTAATGGTTTATGATCCAGAAAGTCCCGGAAAACCTGAGTATGATTATAATTTAATCAGAAAATATCAGGAAACCAATGATTATCCCTTAGAATTAATTGATTTTTATGATCTTCAGGATGAAGCTGAAGAACAAGCCCAGCAAGAAGAAGATTTTAACGAGTAATTGGTAAAACTTTTCCTTAAACTTGCCATAACAGTTTTAAGAATTCGCGCTTTTTGCTAGAATAAAAAAGTAATGAAAAAGGAGTTGTCATCATCATGGCAGATATAAACGATATCAAATTATCCACGCAGGATATTTTAAAAAAACAATTTAGAACAAAGGTTAAGGGAATTGATCCCGAAGAAGTTGATGCATTTTTGGATCAAGTAATTGCCGATTATGATACATTTGAACAAATTATCGAAGACCTGTATGGTCAAATTGGCAAATTGCAAGGCGAACTAATTGCCGGCCAGAAAAAAGAAGATGCCGTTCAATTGCAAAGAACTCGCAAAATCACCCCGGTAGGTTCTGCTGAAACGGCAAAGACCTATGCTCCAAGCAGCAATCAAAATGAACCTTTCGGTGCGCTTAATAGTGACTCACAAACTGAAAATTCAACTAATATGGCTATTATCCAACGTATTTCAACGCTCGAACGCAAAGTTTACAACCTTGAGCAACGAGTTTATGGGTTACAAAAGGATTAAGCTCTGCTATAATTTTTAATAGTGCAAATTTTGAGCAGTCGCGGTTTGATTAATTCAAGCTGAGGAAAGTCCACGCACGCACAGGCTGCGATGCCTGTAGTGCTCGTATTCAGCCCAATAAGCTGAAGAATTTGGTAAATTACGGCGAAAAAAGTGCTAAGTCGGCGACGATATGCATGAATATTCTGAAAAGTGCCACAGTGACGAAGCTTGAGCGGAAACGCTCTTGGTGGAA
>CALYQE010000184.1 GCA_945281075.1 uncultured Lactobacillus sp.
AAAACACACCCTAATCTAAACGAAACCAATACTGCCCTAAATGACTGCTCTACGTTGCTGAAAAAGTCGCCTTTTATTGTGCATCGCTTAGACATGCTGACGAGTGGCCTGCTTTTGGTCGCCAAAAATCCCGCCGTTGTACCAATTCTTAATCGGGAGTTAACTAACAAGACTTTTCAGCGTGAATATCTGGCAGTTGTTGACCACGGCGAAAACTTAGCACAGCAAGGCACAATTACATTACCACTTGCTCACGATCCAAATGATCAGCGCAAGCGCATGGTGCAAAAAGACGGGCTAAAAGCAATAACGCACTACCAGGTACTGCAGCAAAATTCGGATCAGACAGCCTTAGTTCGGCTAATTTTAGAAACGGGACGCACACACCAGATTCGGGTACACTTGGCAGCCCAAGGCTGCCCGATCGTTGGTGATCCACTCTATAATCCACTTGCTAAAAACAACGATCTTTTACACTTAACTGCCTACCAAATGTCCTTGGTTAAACCCCTTACCTTTGACCAGCTCAAGATCAGACTCCCAATCAAAAAAGTCCCTTGGCTGAAAAAATAAAAGCCGCGAAAAAATTTTCGCGGTTTTTTATTGCCTGTATGCGGTAGCCTCTGCCTCATAGCCCCAATATTCAGGTAGTTTATAGCTAAGCGCATATTCTAATAATTCTTTTGTAGTAAAGGGAAGGTACGTTTCTCTTTCTTGGCAAATAAAGAGCTGTTTCCTTTTCGACGGTAAAAAGTGCTGCAAAATGTCTTTGTCTTCAATCTCTTTTGCCCAATTTTTTTGTTTAAAAGGCAGCTCGTAGGGGTTTATTTTTGAATCTTCACGCACCCGTTGATAAATCGAGTTGTATAAACTTAGCTGTTTTAAGTCTGTCGAATCAATAAATTTAGGGTTTAAATAGCTGATTGAGTACTGCGCAACTTCTTCGCCTATGTATCTCAAGCGTTTTACTTCAAGATAATTTTGCGTCGAGTGCAAGCGCAATTTTTGAATAAGCGCACGCTTGTTGTCTAGTTTAGCTGATAAAACCCGCACGCTCTCACTTTGACCTACGCCCATGTTTAGATCAGTCAGCATCGCAATTCGTTTGTGCGCTTCCTTAGCAACAAAAGTGCCACTTCCTTGCACCCTGGTAACTTTATTTTGCTGCTCCAAGGTATTTAGGGCCTTCACTGCTGTAGTTGAACTCACGTGGTAAATCCGACTAATTTCAGCCTCACTATAAAAACGATCGCCAGGATTTAAAGTGCCATCTTCCAATTTTTCCACTAGCTTTAGAACTATATCTTGATACTTTGGCATTTTCATTCTCCTTTTTTATGCAAAAGAAATTCGGGCCACTCTGACACACCAGTCAGTACCATAAGTATAGCCACCGGCATCAAGTGTTAGTATCCCTTTATCAGTATCTTGGACGAAAGAAACTGCTTCCTCATTATCTAACCAGTTTATTTGAGTAATTTTTTTGAAGACACCGCTAAAAGACCTTAAATTAACTCCTTCGCCACCTAAAACCACATTTTCATTACCGACGATTTTTAAATCGTGAATGAATAAGTAAACATTTTCTTTGTTTGCTACCGCAATGTCTTTACTATTGCCATTCGCCTGCCAAAGGGCTTGTGGTCTGGTATCATAAAGACTTTCTTGCGCCATTTTAATCCATTTGCCGATTTGCTCCATGATTGCCTGATTCATTAAAGGAATTTTTCCTGAACCAGTTAAACCAATATTTAATAAAATATTTGCACCAATTCCACGCGCATGGGCAATGTTTTCAATTATTTCTTTAGTTGACTTAAAGTTGATGTCGTTTTTGGCAAAACCCCAATGTTGATTCATCGTTATTGATGCTTCTCCAGCAACGTATTTTCCATCAAAGCCATGATTCACTTGATCGGGTGTTTTTCTTTCATAAGTTACCGTATCAATTTCCGGATTGCTAATTTTTCCTCTATTTTTTAAACCGGTGTTATTAACAATAATCGCATCAGGCTGATATTGCCGAATCATGCCATACAATCGATCTAGCTTCCAGTTGGCAGTTTTTTTGTTCCAATCACCATCAAACCAAAAACCGCCGATTGGCCCATAATTTTTGCATAGCAGTTTGACTGATTCTAATAAGTAATCCAAATATTTATCAAAATCGTTTTGATAAAGGTCACAGTGCCAATCGTACGTCGCCATATATAAAAAAGGTTTAATCCCCTGCTTGTTGCAGGCATTAATAAATTCTCTGACTAAATCCCTTTTGGCCGGGCTGTGTAATGCATCAAAACTTGACAATCCCTGAGTATCGTACAAAAAGAAGCCTTCATGATGTTTGGTAGTTAAGACAATGTATTTTGCCCCCATCTTTTTAGCTGCTGAGACAATTTGATCAGCATCAAAATTTTGCGCTGAAAAAGTGTTGATCAACTGTTCATACTTTTTTTGATCTCTTTGATGAATGTATTCGGTCCACTCACCAACCTCAAGCTGAGAATATAAGCCCCAGTGAATAAATAAGCCGATGCCTAAATCTTCGTAGTTTTTTATTCTTAGTAAAGCTTCGATCATTTTTGGTCCTCCATTCTTAATACATTAAGTTAATCACTTGCAGTTAAAAAAGTCTATACCCATTAATTTAAAAAAGCCGTTTTTAAGCTATTGCAATTGCTTACATTTTAAATTAATATTTAAATTATAGATGAGTTAGTACATTAAATTTATAAGGAGTGT
>CALYQE010000185.1 GCA_945281075.1 uncultured Lactobacillus sp.
CAATCAAAGAAATCGCAGCCAAAGTTGGCTTAAAGGAAACAGACCTTGAACCATATGGCAATGACAAAGCCAAAATCAATTGGGAAGCCATTAAAAAGCAAATGGCCAATGGTCATCTCGGAAAATTGATTTTAGTAACTTCGATCTCGCCAACTCCTGCAGGTGAGGGTAAGTCGACGATGACAATTGGCTTAGGCGATGCTATTAATAACCAATTGCACCAAAAGACGGTGATTGCCCTGCGCGAACCGTCAATGGGACCCGTATTTGGTTTAAAGGGAGGAGCTACTGGCGGTGGTCAAGCTCAAGTTATTCCAATGGAAGACATCAACTTGCACTTTACCGGTGACATGCACGCTTTAACCGCTGCGATTGATACTCTAGCAGCCTTGGTCGATAATTATTTGTATCAAGGAAATGAAATCGGACTTGATCCTGACCGCATCTTGCTCAAAAGAGGAATTGACGTCAACGATCGCAGTCTGAGAAACATCACGGTTGGCCAAGGATCAAAATTTAATGGCGTTGAACACAAGTCCAGTTTTGCCATTACAGTGGCTAATGAGTTGATGGCAATCCTGTGTTTAGCCACCGATATTGATGATTTGAAGAAGCGAATCGGCTTAATGCTGGTTGGCTACACCAAAGATGATCAACCGGTTTACGTCAAAGACCTCAAATTTGAAGGGGCAATTGCTGCACTCCTTTCAAATGCCTTAAAGCCTAACCTGGTTCAAACAATTGAACACACACCGGCTTTAGTTCACGGTGGTCCATTTGCTAACATTGCCCACGGAGCAAACACTGTAATGGCCACTAATTTAGCTTTACATTTGAGTGATTACACTCTGACTGAAGCTGGTTTTGGTAGTGATTTGGGCGGACAAAAGTTTATGGACTTTGTTTCCAAACACTTAGCCAAAAAGCCAGACGCCAGTGTAGTCGTAGCAACGGTTCGTGCTTTAAAGTACCAAGCTGAAGGTACTACTGACCATCTAGACCAAGAAAATCTCTCTGCTTTATGCGAGGGCTTTAAGAATCTGGAACGTCACATGAACAACATGCGCAACTACAATGTGCCGGTAATCGTTTTGATTAACCGTTTTGCAACTGATACGCCTGCAGAATTAGAATTGCTGCAAACTTTGGTTAGAGATCAAGGGCTTGAGGCCATGATCGTTGATTACCACGAGCAAGGTTCAAAAGGCGGAATTGAAGCTGCACAGGCAGTAATTGATTTAGCTAATTCTAATTCGACTGACTTAAAGTCAACCTATGAAGAAAGCGATCCAGTTAAAACCAAAATTGCCAAGGTTGCACAAAAGATCTACCATGCTTCAAACGTTGAATATAGCGAAAAGGCCGAAAATGATATTCGTGAACTGGAGAAGTTGGGCAAAGATAAATTGCCGGTAATTATTGCAAAAACGCAATATTCATTTACCGATGACCAAAAACTATTAGGTGCACCGACAGATTTCACACTGCATGTTAAGGGTGCCAGTTTGAAAAACGGAGCAGGCTTCATTGTGATTACGACGGGACATGTTTTAGATATGCCCGGGTTACCGAAGCACCCAGCTGCACTTGACATTGATGTCGATAACAACGGCAAGATTAGCGGTTTGTTCTAGATTATAGTGATGCAATTAATATATTTAGTTATTTCTTTGCTGGTGATTGGTGCAGATCAGGCTTTGAAATTTTATATTGTCAATCAATATCAACTAGGCGAAGTCCATCAGGCTGTTCCGGGAATTTTTTCTTTTACCTATGTTCAAAATGACGGGGCAGCTTGGAATATTTTACCAGGTCAAATGTGGCTTTTTTATCTGATCAGTCTCATTGCGATCATTGTTTGTCTTTATTACTTATTCAAATTTAAGTCGCACCCCGTACTCTTTGACATTGGGATTGCGCTTGTTTTGGGTGGCATTGTGGGCAATTTGATTGATCGCATCCATTTAAAGTATGTCGTTGACATGATCCAAGTTGACTTTATCCACTTTAATATTTTCAACTTGGCAGATTCAGCCATTACTGTGGGAATAGTTTTAGTCTTTATTTACCTGATGTTCTTTGATGAAAGTAGCAAAAATGACCAAAAAATATAGCCTTGAAGTCAATAGCGAACAGGGAAGATTGGATAAATTTATTGCGGAAAAAATTACTGATCTTTCGCGTACGCGAATTAAAGAACTAATTCAAGCTCAAAACGTGTTAGTCAATGGAAAAGCAACCAAAGTTTCATATCGCATTGAACAAGGTGATCAGGTTAGCATTGAGGTTCCTGCTTTAGAACCATTTTCAATCGAACCTGAGAATATTCCATTATCAATCGTTTATGAGGATGATGATGTGCTGGTTGTGAATAAGCCACAGGGAATGGTGGTGCATCCCTCTGCCGGTCATCCCAATCATACATTGGTAAATGCACTCATGTACCACACCAAGCATTTGGCAGCTAGTCCAGAAGGCTTTCGTCCGGGCATTGTTCACCGGATTGATAAAGACACCTCTGGCTTATTAATGATCGCTAAAAATGCCGCAGCCCGCCTCAGTTTGGAAGA
>CALYQE010000186.1 GCA_945281075.1 uncultured Lactobacillus sp.
GAAGTACGACTTAATGGACATGGAAACTTTGACTAAGGCATTTGCTGAAGAAAAGGGCATTCCAATGGACGAAGTATATTGCCCAGGCATGGATGTTGAAGGCATGGATGTTAAGGGTGAAGATCACTCACTTGACGCACTTTCAGGCGCTAGCCATCATTAATTAAGTATTAAGTATTTTAAAAACCGCTCACAACCGAGCGGTTTTTATTTTGACTAATTAATTTGTAAAAAACAATTAAGCTTTGACAATTGGTCAAAATGTCTTTTGCCTTTGCTAATCTCCGTGTGTTTAAATAGCCTTATGAAAAGAAAAAAGTCTTCTGCAAAAAAACTACTATCCTTAATATTAGGCGTGCTTATTTTAGGCTTGGGCTTGGCGGTAATTAATTCAAATTCATTTCAGGATAAGTATGATTGGCTTACCTTGAAATCCTCACAAAAGTTGACGGTCCCACTGGAAAAGCAATATCCAGAATTACCCAACGGCTGCGAAGTAACCTCATTGTCGATGCTCTTGCGCTACTACAACATTAAAGTCAACAAGTTGACTTTATCAGAGAACATTAATCATGTACCGTCATTTACTGACAATGGCAAATATCGTGGCAATCCACACGTTGGTTTTGTCGGCTATATGAGCCAAGCCAATGCTGGTTGGTGCGTGTATAATGAACCGCTCGAACAAGTAGCCCGCAAATATACCAATCGGATCCAGAATTTTTCCGGGCATGATTTTATTCAGGTGCTCAAATTAGTTTCCAATGGCCACCCTGTGCTAATTATTACGACAACCAAATTTAATCGGGTTAATGATATGCAAACCTGGCAAACAGCTCAAGGCGAGGTCAAGGTCACTCCTTCTTCACACGCGTGCGTGATTACCGGCTTTGACAAAAAGGCACAAACAGTCTTAGTTAATGATCCGTTTGGTTATCAAAACAAAGTCGTTTCCTGGGCTAAATTAGAAAAAAGCTATAATCAACAAGGAAAACAAGCACTTTATCTTCAATAAAAAAAGCAGCTTCTAGTGATAGAAGCTGCTTTTTTTAAATCGAGGCTCATTAATAAATAAGTGACTACTTCTGTTCACATCAGGTTGGTCAATCACCGGCACTTCCCGTGCTTGCCAATAAAGGCAGGTGTCCTCTTCCAAATACGCATCTCGCGTTTTTGTCGACTCGCATTATTTATTATACGAATTTTTATTTTGTTTGTAAAACTTTTTTACCCGAAAGAAGATCTCGACAAACATGTTCGACAGCAGCATCCCTAAGGCAATCGAGCCCGTGACAATGATCACCCTTAATGCCGAATCGCTTGCACCATTTAAGTTGCCGATCGTTAATTCACGAACAGCCTGATATGCCGGAACACCAGGAACCAGCGGCACAATTGCCGGGATATAAAAGACCGTTGCCGGGCATTTCTTTATCCGCGCAAAAGCAATTCCCGAAATGCCGATGGCAAATGAGCCTAACAAATTTGACAGCAGGCGCCCCATCGATGCTTCCATTGCTAGCCAATAAATGATCCAGCTAATCACGCCGCTGATCCCGGCCAAATTCAGCACGCGGCGTGGTACATTGATGGTTAACGCAAAGCCAGCCGAAGCAAGGTAGGCAAAAACAATATTAATGATTAATTCTAACCAGAAAGGCACTTTTTTACGCTCCTAAAAATTTCAAAACAATTCCGACGCCGCCGCCTAGGGCAAAAGTCGTCAATAACGCCTCACAAATTTTGACCATGCCGGAAAGCAAATCGCCTTTAAACAGGTCGCGTAGCGCATTGGTCAAAGCCAGTCCTGGCACCAATGGCATTAGCGCCCCGGTCAAAATGCTGTCAGTAATCATCGCCGGAAAAATATGGACCAAGCCCACTGCGATCGTGGTCATAATCATTGCCGCGACTAATTCGGCCAAATA
The DNA here is from genome assembly GCA_945281075.1 of uncultured Lactobacillus sp. GTDB lineage: Bacteria > Bacillota > Bacilli > Lactobacillales > Lactobacillaceae > Lactobacillus. The sequence goes on from CALYQE010000186.1 coordinate 1,929, forward strand.
TTTAACCTTGGTAAAACGCTTAAAATAATGAAAAGAGACAAAGCCGATTGCCCCTACTCCTGCAGCCGCAGGAAAGTCAACCCAATCATAATTGTCCATGAACATGACCATCAAGGTTGCACTTAAAACGGCTGCGCCAATTGTCTGCAGCCACAGCGGAAAAATGGGAAAGCCGCCCCGCGCAATTTTAAAGACTTCGGCTTTAACTTGACTTAGTGAGATCTTTTTCTCCGCCAAAGCACGCGATAAGGAATTAATTCGGTCAACTAGTTCTAAGTTGATATTGCGTTCATGAACCAGAATGCTCTGGCAATAATTGCCGTGATCTAGGCTCATAAAAATCCCCGTTGGAATTACGAACACACGTGGGTCCGGCTCGCCGGCACTTTTAGCAATTCGCACCATCGTGTCTTCAACCCGGTACATTTCACTACCACCCTCAATCATCAGCTGACCAGCGGTTAGACATGTATCCAGTATTTCATGATAAAAAAATTTGTTCTTTTCGTTACTCATTGTTCTTCTCAACGCTTATTCATTGTTTCAATATCAATTGTCTTGTCAACCCAATTGCCTTGGAAAAAGTCGCGCTCATGGCTAACGATAATTACGCTGCCGGGAAACTTAA
>CALYQE010000187.1 GCA_945281075.1 uncultured Lactobacillus sp.
TTTTGAGCGAACCATCAATAATAAGCCAATGCTTACTGTTAAGGATAGGAAAGGTGACATCCATATCTTTGATTAGATAGCAGACTTTCAAAAAATAGTTAACGCGAATCGATAGGAGGAATAATTATGAAGAAAAGATCTCAAATAATAGCCTTAATAGGAATTGTTTTAATATTAATTAGTGGCATTGCGGTTTCTCGGACATTGAATTTTCAAAATACTAGTGCTAAGGCAACTTCACAAAATGCACCTGCTAATAACCAAAAAGTTAGTAAAAATTTCAAAACGACAGCCTTCAATCAAGTGAAACTAGATACTGACCGCTCAAATCTAAAATTTATTGTAGGCAAAGATTTCCATGTTACAGTCAGTGGGAAGCTTAAATCTCATATTGAAGATACTAAAGTTACAGTTGATAATAATCAATTGACTATCTATGATAAGCCAGTTAAAAAGCACAATTATGGCGATTACTTAGTTACAGTAACTGTGCCTAATAGAAATGCTATCGAAAAGATTTCAGGCACATGTGACTTGAGTGACCTTAGTTTCAAAGACTTAACTATCCCGTATATTGATCTCAAAGACGATTATGGTGATGTTGTTATGAATAACGTGGATTCTAGGAATGTTCATTTAAACCAGAAATACGGTGATTTAAAAATAAATAATTCTTTGGTAGAAAATGGTACGGTTAGCCTGGATGTTGGCGATGTGATTATAACTAATAGCCAATTTAAGCTTAATGCGGCATTAGGCAAAAAAGGAAATTGTAAATATGGTGATGTCAAGATTAGCAACTCAGTAATGACTGGCAATAGTTCATTTCGTCTGATTGATGGCGATTTTCGTTTGACTAATGCATCTAAGATGAGTTATCAGCTGTCGACAAAAAGAAAAAGGAAAATCAAAGTAGATAACCGATCATATTCGAAACATTACACCAAAATTATCAAGAATACGCCTCTCCTTAAAGTTACTAATAAAAATGGTTATATTAAGATTAAATAGCGATATTTCAAAGCACCAATCTCCTAGAGACTTGCGTAACGTCATAACCCCCATAATTAGTGAAACTACTAATTATGGGGGTTTTTAGTTAAAGGTTAATTGTTACTGAATGGCTTGGCTGCTACGAATAAAATCTAAGAAACCCTATCTATTAAGATTAAGTAATTCATGCAAAAAGTTATAAAAAGCGGTAAAGTATAAAGAAATATTTTTTAATTAACAAGGAGGCAAGTCAATGATTATCAACGTTTTGCAACACACGCCAAATGAGGGGCCAGGGTCAATTCAAAAGTGGGCTCATTTACATCATCATGAGTTTTATGTTTACCATCCATACCAATTCGGCATTTTGCCTAAGGCGGAAGAAACAGACTTCCTGGTTATTTTGGGCGGACCAATGAGTCCTAATGATGACTTGCCGTGGATAAAGCAGGAACGACAATTAATTGAAAAACTATTGGCCAAAAAAGTCCCTATTTTAGGCATTTGCTACGGAGCGCAGCAAATTGTCAAAACGTTAGGCTATCAAGTTAAAAAGGCCCCGGTTAAAGAAGTAGGTTGGGGGCCAGTTACAGTGCAAACTGACATGATTAAAGGCTTGCCACATGAACTGACGGTTTTACACTGGCATGAGGAAATGTTTGAAATTCCGCAAGAAGCTCACATTTTGTTTTCTAATGATAATTTGCAAAATCAGGGTTTTGTTCTTGGCAAACAGGCAGTGGGCCTGCAATTTCACTTGGAGCCAGAAGAAGATAATTTGAAAGAAATTGTTGTTAATGACGCTCAGTACATTACGGGTTCAGTCTTTCAGCAAACAGCAGAGCAGATTATCTCTGCGCCAATCCCGCCGGCAAATGAAGCAGCAATGTTTAGTATCTTGGACTATTTAGCCTAAAGCATTGGCTTTAAGCGTGGTTAGACAAGTTATAAGAAGCGCTCCTTATCTAAGGAACTTCCTTTTCAAAATATGGGCTAAAGGTTTAGCGAAAAGAGAATGGAAAGATTAGACAATTCAAAGCTGGATGCTTGCACTAAGCCTGTTTTAGCATGTCTATGGTTGTAAAGAAAGACTGCGGAAGCTGGGCGTTATTTACAACCATCAATAATAGGTGACAAATAAGTCTATGACCATTGAAAGCCATGTATAAATACCACTAGCATGTACATTAAATTAAAGTCAGTTGAATAGATCATATGCGAGTGGTCTGGAATAGTTTTACCATAGTGAATAATGAAGACTAAAAATAATTAATAATATATGAATTAACCTGATAGCGGTGACTTAATTCTTTAGAATTAAGTTGCTCAGTTTTCTAGGTCAGCTTTTTGTACTTTAAGTAGCCGTCTAAAATCAGTTAGTCAAGTTATAAGTTGATTAAAAACCTCCCAACAATAAGTAGCCAAATTTATTGTTGGGAGGTTTTTGGTTACTTAGTTTGCCGATATAAGTCAAATTTAGTTTTGTATTTTCTCAAAAAAATAGCCCCTCATAAAATTTCGGGACTATACAATCTTTTTAACTAAAC
>CALYQE010000188.1 GCA_945281075.1 uncultured Lactobacillus sp.
ATTACTGGAAAGCTAACTGACTTTAAGTGTATTTCGTTTAAAGACCCAATGAGTGTTGAAGATGTCGTAAAATGCTACGAAAATGCGATTCACGACCGGCAAGACAGCGCTGCTGAAGTCGTAATTATCGTTGATATTCCCAACGGAACACCAGCGAATGCTGCTAAAATTTTTATTGCGGATCACCCAAAGGTCAAACTATATTCTGGTCTGTCTTTGATGCTAGTTCTAGCACTAGCAACTGGAACGCCAATCGAACAAGCCATTGAGCAGACAATTGAAATGATCAAACCAGGGACAAAGCCTAATTCCAAAGCAGCCCCATCAAATGAGCAGCCTCCGGCTAAAAATACCGGTAATCCACTTATTAATGTCCGCATTGATTCCCGACTAATTCATGGTCAAGTTGCAACAATGTGGACTAGAACCTTAAATGCCACTCGAATTATGGTTGTAGATGATCAAATTGTGACCAGCAATGTTCAAAAAGCCACACTAAAAACGGCGGTGCCGGCAGGCGTTCACCTAAGCATCTTAACAGAACAAGGAGCCGCAAAGCGGATCAATAGTGGCCAGTATAACGGTCAAAGAGTTTTTTTAATCGTGAAAAAACCCCAAGTCCTTGAACAGTTAGTAAGTTATGAAGTCAAGCTTCCTGCTGTTAATGTGGGCAATATGTCAATGTCAGAAAAAGCCAAGCAAGTTGCGAAAAGCGTTGCTGTAACTGCTGACGACGTTGATGTTTTCACTAAACTCGCTAAAAAAGGGGTTATTTTTTATCATCAAATGGTCCCCAATGATAAGCAAGAGAAATTTATTCCAATGTTAAACGCGAAGGAGAACTAAAATGGCAATTACGTGGTGGCAAATTTTATTATTAACGGCTTTGGCTTTTTGGATGATTATCGATCAGCTGACCGTTGGAATTTTGTGTAATTATCCCCTACTAATTGGACTAGTAGCAGGCATTATTATGGGTGACCTTAAAACTGGCTTAGTTGTCGGAGCAACTTTGCAGTTAATGGTGTTAGGCGTTGGGACCTATGGCGGCGCGAGCATGCCCGACTTTATGACAGGTGCCATCGTTGGTACCGCTTATGCCGTAATGAGCAATAAGGGCGTCAGTTTTGCAATTGGCCTAGCGGTGCCAGTAGGTTTATTAATGGTTCAGCTCGATGTTTTGGCCCGCTTTACAAATACTTTTTTCTTGCATCGCGTTGATAAAGCTATCGACAAGGACAATGAAAAAGAAGTTGCTCGCAATGTTATTTACGGAATGTTTCCATGGGGAGTGTCTCGTGCGCTGCCAGTTTTGTTAATGCTTTTAGTCGGTAAAAATACCATTCAGACAGTTGTCAATGCTTTACCTGGCTGGCTCACATCTGGGCTATCTGCTGCTGGTGGAATTTTACCTGTCGTTGGAATTGCCATTTTGTTAAGATTTTTGCCAACAAAACGTTTTTTGGCATATCTCTTCATCGGATTCTTTTTGGCTGCATACCTTAACGTACCAATGCTAGGTGTAGCAATCATCGGAGCAGCGATGGCAATAATTTACTATAAACAAAGTGACAACAAGGCTTCTAATAACAACAAAACTGAAGGAGGACATGAAAATGAGCTCGGAGAATACGAAGACTAATACCACAAAAATTACAAAGAAGGATCTATTTCAAGCTAATTGGCGCTGGTTATGGAGCAGCCAGATCTGCTGGAATTATGAGCGAATGATGTCCACTGGTTACCTTTACACCATGTTGCCAACTATTCAGAAACTATATCCGGAAAAAGATGACCGCGTGGCAATGATGAAACTTCATAATCAGTTTTTCAATACTAATGCCTATATTGGTGGCTTTATTGTCGGAATGGACATGGCCATTGAGGAAAAAGAAGGTCGTCAAGCTGAAGAGGCGGTTGCAGGCTTAAAAGCTGGCTTAATGGGATCATTTGCCGGAGTTGGCGACACGATAGTTGGTGTCATTTTACCTACAATTTTTGGTTCTATTGCCGCTTATATGGGACTTAAGGGAAATCCGGTTGGCGCGGTTATCTGGCTATTGGTTAACTTAGCGGTTTTATTCCTTCGTTTCACGCTTCTTCCTTTAGGCTATTCTCAAGGCGAAAAACTGATCTATGCCGCTGGCAACAAATTAAACCGACTAACTGATGCCGCAATCCTGCTCGGGGTTACAGTTGTAGGTGCACTTATTCCGACAGTCGTCAGTGCAAAAGTTCCACTGGTTTTCAAAACCGGTAAAGTCGTACTAAAAGCGCAAAATATTTTAGATCAAATTATGCCGGCGCTTGTTCCAGTTCTATTGGTTGGAGTTTGTTACTGGCTTTTAGGTAAAAAGAAGATGTCCTCAACCAAATTGATCCTAATTGTTTTGCTAGCCGGCATAGTACTTGGCGGACTGGGAATCATTGGTAAATAAGCTAAACTTTTATTCAAAAAATAAAAATCCATGAGTAAAGTACTCATGGATTTTGTTTTTGAAAATTAGTAAAAGGCAGTTCA